>NZ_BAABFL010000480.1:0-80597 GCF_039540975.1 Kistimonas scapharcae | reverse complement strand
TTTTGTGCAAAAACTGTACTCTGTTGCCAAAAGTACGGCCAGCTTGCTCACATTCCCAAGGTTAAGCGGGATTTAAGGAATAGACTATCAATAACAAGGCCGCCAATAAGTATGATATAGGGCTGGTCGGAGTGTATGTCCTTACGAAAGCTTAAGTCTGTCTCGATATCAAAGATCCAGTTTCGACCGTACATTTCGATATTTGAGGACGTCGAAAAAAGCGACGTCGTATCAATCGTCTTTTCAGACAAGTTGTCATTGTAAAGCAATATGCCTTCATCGCTTATTCTGACGCGTACATGCCTGTTTTCTTGTGCCAGAGTCCCTTTCATCAGTTTACTCATGATAAATGGCGCATAGGTGACTCCAAGAATGGATGCCTGACGCTCATCAAGGGTTCCAGGTATGCCGGCGCTCTTGTATACGGGGGTATAGAATAAAAAATCGGGCGTTTTTTTGCGTCTTGGACCAGGGTTATCGGGCCTGTCACCTGGGCGCTGCCTTCATCCCTGGCCCGTTTGATGGCAGTGTACCGGTTCTGCTCAAAAGCCATGTCAAGCCCTACGGCTGCTTTGTTGGGGGTTTCAGGCTCGATATAAGTGATAGGCCAGTATTCTTTTTTATTGTGGATAGGGTGAACGGTGTAATGTGGCCGTTTTTTTCTTTCTTTAAATAAGTAGTTCTCAAAATCTTCGGGCTTTATATTATAAATCACACCAATACCGTTAATGCCGGGGTAAGCCTGGTCAATATTTAGGCTCCCTGCATAGGCTTTCCATTGGTCGTAGGTCATTTGGCTGCCATTGGAGTCAATCAGGGCTGCGCCTCCCCAAAGGGCATTTTCATAGAGCTGCATCCTTTCTTTGACGAGGCTTATGATACGTTCGGCTTCTTGATCGAACTTGGTTTTGTTTTTTTGCTGCACTTGCTGGCTGGAAAAATACCATGCACCAAACGTCAGGAATAATGAAAGAAAGATAATGGCCCAATGTGGCAGGTGTAGACGGGTACCTTTTTCAAGTTTTGACCTCAGGATTGATGTGTCATGCATAACGCTGTCCTTAGTCTTCATGATCACCGGGGAGTTATTGGATGCTCAATACAGTGCTATCGCCAAAACGCATTATTCGTTGAAGGTTTCCTCTAAATACAGTGGCAGAATGTGAATGTCGGTAAGGATTTTGGTGGCTAGTGTCTGTTTTGGTGGTAATGGCTATCTAAATGTCAATTTACTGACTTGAATCACTGGATTGTTTGATTCTTGTCCGTTTAAAGCACTGTCATTCCGGCTTCTTATCAGAAAGTTACCTGTTCTTTACGTGTCTTTACGGTTCGTCGTCATACGTAAAAGGCTGTGGTCTGTACAATGCTCGCCAATAGCGCACCCGGTAAACCCCTCTGGATAACTCAGGATAGATGACTGTTTGTTTTCGGAAATTCCTGTGTATTGCTGTCATGGCACGGTAGCGCATAACAACCATTAAACAACCAGAATCAGCAGACCATTAATGACTTCTGAAAAAGTAACTCCCCTCGAAACCCACTACTTTGTTACGGGCGCTACCGGATTTCTTGGCACCCATCTTCTGGAGCGCCTGCTGGCACGTCGGGGACAGGTGCATATCCTGGTACGTGACCGTAATGAGGATGCCACGCAGAAGCTGCTTGAACGTTTTCGTAATGAGCAGTCGCGCATTCATTGTTATGAAGGGGATATTACCCGTCCGATGCTGGGTCTTGAGAATGAGACACTGGCAGCTTTGCGTTCCCTGAATATCGAGTTTTTCCATTTGGCGGCAATATACGACATTGCTGCATCGTTGGAGTTGCAGCGTGCTGTCAACGTTGATGGTTCCCGGCATGCACTGGATTGTGCTGCTGAAATCGGCGCCCGCTGTTTCCACCTGACCAGCTCTATTGCGGTCGCGGGTCTGTACAAGGGCGTGTTTGATGAAAGCATGCTGGATGAAGCGGGACCGCTGAATAATGCGTACCTGCAAACCAAGCATGATTCCGAACAGCTGGTGCGCCGTGAAACCCGCCTGCCATGGCGCATTTACCGTCCGGGTATGGTGGTTGGTCATTCCGTGACGGGTGAAATTCCCAAGGTAGACGGCCCTTACTATCTGTTTAATGCCATCCGTAAACTGCGTGATTCCGTACCGGAGTGGATGCCGCTGGTGGGGCTGGAAGGTGGACAGCTGAACCTGGTGCCTGTCGATTATGTGGCTGACGCCATGGATCATATCGCGCACCAGTCTGATTGCGATAACCGCTGTTTCCATCTGACAGACCCGAACCCGCGTCGTCTGGGTGAACTGCTGAACCTGTTTGCCGAAACTGCCCGCGCGCCCAAAATGAGCATGCGTATTGATGCGGCGAACTTCAATCCTCTGGTGACCATGTTTGCCAAGAGCATCACCGGTATGCCCAGCGTGCAGCGCTTCACGGATATGCTGCTTAAGGATCTAGGTATTCCCCGTGAAACCCTGGCATTCCTGGAGTATCCCACCCGCTTTGATCGCACCAATACCGACCTGGCGCTCGAAGGCAGCGGTATTCGCCTGAAATCCCCGGAAGAATATGCCCGTGTACTGTGGGCTTACTGGGAGCAGCACCTGGATGAAGAGCGGATTGAGCCGGAAAACCTGAATCGTCAGGTAGAAGGCAAGGTCATCATGATCACGGGGGCTTCATCCGGCATTGGTCGTACAACGGCTTTGCGACTGGCTGAAACCCGGGCTCGTCTGGTGTTGGTGGCGCGCGATCAGCAGGAACTTGAAAAGGTTGCGGCAGAAATCCAGGAGCTGGGTGGTATCGCCCATGCCTGCAGTGCAGACCTGACATCCGATGACGATGTTGAGCGGTTGGCGGATTTGGTTATTCGTGAGCACGGTGGTGTGGATATTCTGGTTAACAATGCCGGGCGTTCCATTCGCCGTGGTGTTGAGCACAGCTATGACCGCCTCCACGATTTCCAGCGCACGATGGATATTAACTATTTTGGTGCGTTGCGCCTGATGCTTGCCTTCCTGCCGGGCATGGTTGAGCGTGGCGGCGGTCAGGTCATCAATATTTCATCCATAGCGGTGCTGGCTGGTAACGCCCGCTTTTCCGCCTATACCGCTTCAAAATCAGCGCTGGATGCCTTCACCCGTTCCGCGGCCAGTGAGTATGCGGATAAGGGTGTGAAGTTCACCACCATCAATATGCCGCTGGTGAAAACGCCCATGATTGCGCCGACCAAGCTGTACGACCATGTACCGACACTTTCGCCTGAGCAGGCCGCCGAGCTGATCATCAAGGCAGTGGTCCAGAAACCTGCGCGCATTGCGACACGTCTCGGCACATTCTCTGCATTGCTGAATGATCTATTGCCCGGCGTCAGTCGTCTATTAATGAATACCGGATACCATATGTTTCCGGAGAGTGCCGCCTCACAGGGCAAGTCTGACGGGGGCGAGCAAAAGCCGTCACCGGAGCAGAAGCTGATGGTGAACCTGCTCAAGGGTGTTAACTGGTAATCGCTGACTGTCTGTTACTGGACGGTTGGAATATAAGGTCGCCGCTTGCGGCGAATCAACAAGGTGACTCTGTCATGAAAGTTTACGAAAAAATGTGGTTGGCCGGTCTGGGCGCTTACGGCCGTTACGAAAAAATGGGTCAGGAAGGCAAGAAGCTGTTCGAAGACCTGGTGGTTGAAGGCGATGACCTGCGTGATCGTTACTCCGACAAGATCGACGAAACCCGCGAAAAGCTGATGGGCAAGATGACCGATACCCTGGGTAAGGTTCGTTCTTCCCTGCTGCCTGAGTCTGAGCAGACTGATGAAGAGAAAGAAGCGCTGTCCAAGCAGATCGAAGCGCTGACCCTGGCGGTCAAGGCGCTGACAGAGGTAGAAGAGTCTACCAAGGAAAAGGAAGTCGCTGAAAAGCCTGTAGCCAAGACTGCACCGAAAACCGCTGTCAAGGCCGGTTAAGGTAAACAGCGGGGCGCTTCAGCGCCTCGCTGGTTTGACGAGTACCTGTTGATGCAACGGGTCGGATAGACGCAAAGCAAGATAACCGCATGGTCACCACCGGACACTTATCAGCGCTTGATACACTGTTTCTGAACCTGGAAACAGATACAACACCCATGCATGTGGGGTGTCTGGCGATTTATGACCCATCGACCTCTGCTGAAGGTCGGTTTGATTTCAATGTCTTTCTCTCGAATTTTGAACGACGCATGACGCAGGTGCCGGTGATGCGGCAACGGCATGTCAGTGCGCCGTTTGGCCTGGATTTCCCCCGCTGGATCAGCGACCCGAATTTCGACCTGAGTTTCCACCTGCAGCATATCGCCCTGCCCAAACCCGGTAGCTGGAAACAGCTGCGTGAGCTGGCGGCCCGTCTGCATGCCAGTCCGCTGGACCTGAGTCGTCCGCCCTGGGAAATCTATGTGGTCGAAGGGGTTAATGGGGTAGAGGGTTTCCCTGTAGGCTGTTACGCCGTTATTACCAAGATCCATCATGCGCTGGCTGATGGTGTGCGAGGCACACAGATTATGGCCGCGCTGCATGACCTGTCACCCAAAGGGTCTTCGGTTGAGAACCGGTTGGCGCCCGTTATTGTGGATCGACTGCCAAACCGGCTGGAGATGCTTACCCGTGCTGCCCTGCGTCTGCCAGGCAACCTGTTGGGTAAGACCCGGACACTGAGCCGTCAGGCGTTACCGCTCATGAAAGAGCTGGCTTCGGTACTGCTGACCGAAGAGGGGCGCCGACAGCGTGCGCCGAAAACCCGCTTTAACGGTAAGTTGTCATCCCATCGTGTGTTCGATGCCGTGACCTTCAGTCTTGAAGATATCAAGGCCATGCGCACCTTAGTGCCGGGCAGTACGGTCAATGATGTGGTTGTCACGGTGATTTCCGGCGCCTTGCGCCGCTACCTGGTTCGCAAGGGTGAGTTGCCGGAAGGCAGCCTGAATGCGATGGTTCCGGTGAATATGCGACCCGATCCGGGGCTGGGTGCCCGGCGTGACAGTGCCGACACTTACGGCAACCATGTGGGTGTGATGTGCCCGCAGGTTCATACGGATATTGAGGATCCTGTCAGGCGTCTGCGGGAGGTGGTGCGTACCACCCATACAGGCAAAGAGCGCCTGGAGAGAAGAAATGGGCTGGCAGTGATGGAGTCGAGCCAGCTGTTGCCGACGACGCTGACCCACTCCCTGGTGCGCGCGGCGGTTCACTTTAACCTGGCCGACCATCTCCAGCCGGTGTTCAACACGGTCATCACCAATGTGCCGGGACCACAGTTTCCCCTTTACCTGGCCGGTTCAAGAATGCAGGCGTTTTATGGTGCCGGGGCCTGTTACGACACGGTCGGCCTGTTCCATATTGTGTTCAGTTACAGCGGCTCGCTGAGTATCAGCTTTACCAGTTGCCAGCGGATGTTGCCGGATCCTGAATTGTATGCCGCTTGTTTGCGGCAGTCGTATAACGAATTGAAGAAACTGCTGTCCTGAGTGGCAGCGGCGAGGGGGCTGCTTTCTCAACCAGAGGGGGGAAGCTGTTCTTGACAATAAGACCCATGGTTTCAGCAGACTGGAGTAGGGATACCTTGCAGGCGTGTCTGTTCAGGGTATCGGTATGACGGTGTGCTCATCAGAAAGCAAGAAGAGTGATACAGCAATGGATACCAGTTTCTGGGATGGCAAGCGCGCCCCGGGCGTACCAGACAACATTAACCCCGATGAGTACAACTCAATTCTGGATGTGTTTAATGAGTCCGTCCGGAATAATGCTGACCGGCCGGCGTTTACCGGCATTGGTCATACCCTGACGTTCAGGGATATTGATCATTACAGCACCTGTTTTGCGGCCTGGCTGCAACAGAATACTGACCTGAAGCCAGGGGATCGTATTGCGATACAGATGCCCAACCTGCTGCAGTTTCCCATTGCCGTTTATGGTGCGTTGAAGGCTGGCCTGGTTATTGTCAATACCAATCCGCTCTATACTGCCCGGGAAATGCATCACCAGTTTAATGATTCCGGCGCAAAGGCCCTGGTTTGCCTGGATGTGTTTGGCCACCTGGTAGAACAGATTCTGACCGAAACGCCTATCAAGACCGTTATTGTCACGAGCCTGGCCGATATGCTGCCCATGCCCAAGCGTTTGCTGGTCAATGCGGCGGTCAAGTATGTGAAAAAGATGGTGGCACCCTATAACCTGCCGGATGCCCTGCGTTTCCGTAATGTACTCAAGCAAGGTGCAAAGGCTCGCTATGTAGCGCCGCCGGCACCGAAGTCCACGGATGTGGCCATACTGCAATATACCGGTGGAACGACAGGTGTCGCTAAAGGCGCCATGCTGACCCACCGGAATATGGTGGCGAACATGCAGCAGTCCAAGGCGATGCTGAAGCAGACCGGTCCGGATGGTCTGCCGCTTCATCGGCCGGGCGAAGAGATCATCATTGCCCCTCTTCCGCTTTACCACATTTATTCCTTCACGGTGCATTTGATGGCCATGGTGGAAATGGGTAACCACAGCATCCTGATCGCCAACCCCCGGGATACGGCGACATTTATCAAGATGATTCAGCCCTGGCGTTTCACCGTATTCATTGGTTTGAATACACTGTTTGTCAGCCTGATGAATCATGAGAAGTTCAAGGAATGTGATTTCAGCAAGTTAAAGGTCACCCTGTCTGGCGGAACCGCATTGCCAGCCGATACCGCGGACCGCTGGAAAGAAATGACTGGAAGTACTGTATCTGAAGCCTATGGCCTGACCGAGTGTTCCCCGGCCGTGTGCATGAACCCGGCGGGTGATCTGGTTCAACAGGGCACTGTCGGGTTGCCGATGCCTAATACTGCACTGATGACCATTGATGCTGACGGGAATGAGACAGCCGTTGGCGAGCGCGGGGAGTTGTGCGTCAAGGGGCCGCAGGTGATGAAGGGCTACTGGCAGCGCGCTGAGGCGACGGCCGAGATCCTGGACAAGGACGGCTGGCTGAAAACCGGTGATGTGGCGATTATCCAGCCAGACGGTTTTGTCCGCATTGTTGACCGCCTGAAGGACATGGTGCTGGTTTCTGGCTTCAATGTGTATCCCAATGAAATTGAAGATGTCGTATCGCGGCATGAACTGGTGGAATGCTGCGCAGTTATTGGGGTTCCCCATAGCAAGACCGGTGAAGCCGTGAAGCTGTTTGTCGTGGCTCGGGATAAGTCTCTGACCAGTGAAATGCTGGACAAATACTGCCGTGAGCAGCTGACGGCGTATAAAGTCCCAAGACTGATTGAGTTCCGTGACGAGCTGCCCATGACGCCGGTCGGAAAAATCCTGAGAAAAGACCTGCGTGCAGAAGAGTTGGCAAAGCTTCAGGCTGCCTGATGTCGTGAACTTCCTGTTAACAAGGGAAAGGCCATAAACAGGCCTTTCCCTTGGTTGCCTGTGTCAGATCGAATGATGCGATCTATGCATCAGATTCGGATCATCAGTACGTACACGCTAACCATAAATCCAGACCATGTTGTTGGGGAATATCAGGGATGCCTTGCTTTGTTGATCTGTGTCAGTTTTCTGCAGGTCGTCGCCCTGTAAATTTAATGGGATGAGATGACCTTCATCATGGATTTGGTCGTGCTAGGGAGTTGGGGCTTTGTATCAAATACAAAAAAAATATGTCGTTGTTGTTGTTCTTGTTTTTGGAGTGTTGGTTTATCTCGGTCGTTCATCGCTTTTGGGTCAGGAGGAGCGGCAGCCGATGGGGTCAACATCGACGGGTACCTTTACGATTTCCCTGAAAATTGATCCTTGTGTTAACGAAGTGGCGCGGACTGATGACGATGATCCGGATGATCTGTGTTTTTCTGCGCCCGGTATCGAATCACTGGTGATTCATTGTCCTGGTGATCCGGACTCAATGCTGGCCATTTATCCTGAAAATAATCGGTTCTGCCTCAATAAAGAGGATAAAGACCGATTAATGAAAAACATGGGTAAGTTGGAAACGGTCAGTGAGCTTTTACTGATAGCGCCAAACTGACTCACCCTGAACATAAGAAAAGGCTTGCTATTGAGATGGCAGGTATAACAGGGATCGAATGATTATAACGAATAACAGGAAAGTTTCTCATGCGCACTGAATGCTTGCTCTCTCTAAGACATGATTGGTTGGTCACGATCGTTGCAGCATTGTTGCTGGGCAATGTTGTATTCCATGTGCCAGAAGTAATGGCTGATGAAATCAGTTGTGAATTACCTTCCGGTACACGGCTGGAGGCGTTGGATGATGATGCGCTGCGGAAAACATTTGGCATGAGGATGGTGAGCCTTGAAGAGGGTGGTGATCGTCATGCGTTTCTCAGTACGCTGATTCTGGCCATAGTCAAAAAGAACCTGAATGATCCGGAAGTACTTACAATCAGCGAACAGTTGTTGAACTGGGATATGAATATTCATGGCGCCTCTATCGATACCGGCAGCGATGGTTTGACGGTCAGGATCATTGATGAAGCGAGTGGCATTGATGTCTCAATGCCCATGCCAAATTCGATCCGGCTTGTTGAAGGGGGGCTCTATATTGGCACCCGTTCGGATAACTGTCTGGGTAAGCTGTCCATGGAAAATATCAGGCAGTCGGGAACGGTGACTATTCGTGCGTCCTTTCAGCAAAATTATCAGCAATAAGAATGGATAACCCGGCGAGCAAAGCAGAAGTCAGCCTATATCCGGGTTGACAAGAGGTTGCACTTTATTGAGAGGATGATGATCCAGGTCCTATTTATACGACATGGATTGTTTATTATGAGGTTGGCTCAAAGCGACTCTCTGTGTCGGAAGTAGGGGGCGGTATGATACGGGGCAGATGGTACAGTCTTTTGATTGTGATGCTGCTATTGGGCAGTGCCGGATCGTCTGCGGCAAACGCGCTGCCTTCCGTTGCTTTTTTTTACGGTGCTTCTGTACCGGTCGAAGAACTGTCCTTCTATGATCGTGTGGTTGTAGAACCGTCCCACCTTAAAGCCGGACAGCTGGCTGATCTACAGCACAGCGGTTCTGCCGTGTTTGCCTACCTGAGTCTTGGTGAGGTTAACGCATCGCTTTGGCGGCGTTATCAGCTGCCGGATGCGTTGATCGTTGGCAGGAACAGAGGCTGGAACAGCTACATCATTGATCAGACGCGCAAAGCGTGGCAGCACTATGTTCTGGATACCCTGATCCCTCCTCTGTTGCAGTCCGGCTATGACGGACTGTTTCTCGATACGCTCGACAGTTACCAGCAGGTGTTTGGCAGTGAAGAGCGCCAGCAGCCCCAGCGTGCGGCGCTGATCGACCTGATACAGGCCATCAGGCAGCGTTATCCGGCATTGAAGCTGTTTATGAATAGGGGGTTTGAGCTGTTCCCTGAGATTGCATCCGCCACGGATGGTATGGCGGTAGAATCGCTGCTCCGCCAGTTTGATCCGGTTGATAACGCCTTCCGTGAGCGCAGTCAGGAGGAGCAGACGTGGCTGCTTGAAAAGCTGGAGCCTGTGCGTCGGGAGGGTATCCCTGTCACGGTTATCGAGTACCTGCCGGATTACCAGCCTGAACAGGCACGGGTGCTGGCTGATCGTCTAATCGCTCAGGGATTTTCACCGTGGATTTCCACCCCCGCACTGGACATTCTCGGTACAGGTCTTTTAAGTCCTGAACCACGCAGGGTGCTCATGCTGTACAACGATGCCGAAGAGCCTGAGCAAAGTGATATCCACAACGTGGTCGCGGTGATTGCTGAATACCTGGGCCTGGTGCCCGTCTATGTCAACGTCAATGGCGAGTTGCCGGATTATCCGCTGAGCGGTCGCTATGCCGGCATCATCAGTTGGCTCAGCGATGAGCCGGATAACCTGCGGTATTTTCAGCAATGGCTGGGTAAGCAGTTGGATGACCGCATACCGGTGCTGTTTCTCAATAACCTGCCTGTCAACGACCCTCAGCTGTTCAGGCGCCTTGGGCTTGGCAGGGAGTCTGCCGGGGTAAAAAAGCCTGTCACTGTGACACGGATACCAGCGGATACAGAATCCTTCGAAGCGGAAATCAAGCCGCGAACCCGTGGCCTGGCGCCGCTGGTCAGCCAGAATGATGCTCACAAGGTGGCTGTGGCGGTACAGGATGCCCGGGGACAGGTTTTTTCCCCGGTGCTGTTGGCGGACTGGGGGGGAATGGCGTTATCACCGTATCTGCTGGCGGATAACGGGCTCGGCTATCGGGAGTGGCTGGTCGACCCCTTTGCCCTGCTCCGTGATGCACTCAAGCTGCAACCCCGCCTGATACCTGACGCAACGACGGAAAATGGCCGCCGGATCATGACGTCGCATGTGGATGGCGACGGCTTTGCCAGTCGTGCGGAAATGCCGGACACGCCTTATAGCGGGGAGGTCATCAAAGAGGCCATTTTTGAACGATACCCGATTCCTCACACGGTATCGGTTGTTGAGGGGGAAACGGGCGCAGAGGGCTTGTACCCAACGTTGAGCCCTGAGCTGGAAACGATCGCCCAGTCCATCTTTCGCCTGCCCAATGTTGAAATTGCCAGTCATTCCTACAGTCATCCGTTTTTCTGGCAGCCGGGCAAATCCGGCATGGATGAAAAAGACACCCTTTATGGGTACCACCTTCCCATCGAAGACTATGCGTTTAACCTGCGGCGGGAAATCAAGGGCAGTATCGATTACATCAATCAGCGACTGGCGCCGCCTGATAAGCGGGTGAAGGTGTTTCTCTGGAGTGGGGATGCCCGGCCTGACTGTCAGGCGATGAGCCTGACCCAAGAGGCCGGTGTCGTCAGCATGAACGGTGGCAACAGTTATTTGACGGAGACGTTTTCCTCTCTGACGGGATTATCGCCCCAGGGGCGTCCGACGTCCGCCGGTTGGCAGGTTTATGCCCCGGTAATGAATGAGAACGTCTACACCAATGAATGGACCGGCCCGTTTTATGGGTATTGTAAGGCCAAGGACACTTTCAGGCTGTCAGAAGAACCCCGGCGAATTAAGCCCATTGCGGTGTACTGGCATTTTTATTCTGGCACGCTGCATGCTTCGCTGAATGCCCTGAAGCAGGTGTACGACTGGGCGCTGATGCAACAGCCTTTTCCACTGTATATCAGTGAGTATGTCCCCAGGGTTGAAGGTTTTTACAACACGGCTATCGCGAGACACAGTGATGGCCGTTGGCAAATCAGGGGTGCCAGTGCTTTGCGAACCCTGAGGGCTGATCGCGCCCTTGGCTGGCCGGACCCTGA
This sequence comes from Kistimonas scapharcae, assembly GCF_039540975.1. Classification (NCBI taxonomy): domain Bacteria; kingdom Pseudomonadati; phylum Pseudomonadota; class Gammaproteobacteria; order Oceanospirillales; family Endozoicomonadaceae; genus Kistimonas; species Kistimonas scapharcae. The sequence continues at coordinate 69,309 of NZ_BAABFL010000480.1, read as the reverse complement.
ATGTTCTGAGAATCTTGCCGGATTCCGGGATTTACCCCAGGGGCGTTACCTTCATTTATCGGCCTCTACGGCCAGTATCTGTTTCAGTCACCAGCGACCGAATGCGGTCTATCTGGACGAAGCCAATGCCGCCATTGATCACTGGCGCTATCTGAATCCACAGAAAGTAGCGCTCCGGTTTGCTGGCCATGGAAACATCCGGTTTACGGTCGTGAACGCAACCCCTTGCCGTTTGGAGCGCGAAGGGAAAATCCTGCGTCCGGTCATCACAGAACAACAACAGGTTTTCAGCATCAACAGCAAGGACTCGGGGGATGCCGTTTTGGTCTGTCGATAGCAACAGGCATCAAAAGACACTCTTTTCTCCGGCGATGCTTCTGGCGCTGCTGGCATGGGTGCTGTTTGCCCTGGTCATGCTGTTTCAGGATGACCGGCATTTTGAGGAACAGTTCGCCGATGCCCGGGCGGACGCGGTGTCCATTGCTTATCTGCGGCAACTCCAGCGCAGCAGCCCGGATGACTGGCGGCTGCGTCACAAGCTGGCGTCTCAGCTGAATGTGACGGGACAGTATCAGGAGGCCTGGGACACTCTTCAATCCGTCACACTGGCAGCACTCTCGCAGGCCCAGGTGATGCAGCTGCATTTGCTGCAGGTGGACGTGGCTGCCCAGTGGGCATTTGCGGCGGCTGATCCGCAGGAAAGAGAGCGCTGGATCGACAATATTCGCGAACGTTTGCGGGATACGCCGTGGCAGGGGCTCTCGATAGAGGGCCTGAAAAAGCTTGCTGACATGGCGGCAAGCATCGGTGAGCCGGGCCTAAGCGCGGATTTTTATCAGCGACTGGCTCGGGTTGATGCCCGTCATAGCCGGCACTGGCTGGAGAAAGCGGCGCAATGGAAGTTGGCGGCCAATGAAAGCGGACAGGCCGGTGCAATCTATACCGATATGGCCGCTGCCATTGAGGAGGGGGAGGCATGTGAACAATGCCATCAGGTTAACCCGGGGAATGGCCGGCAACTGCTTTCGTCGGAGGCCTTGCGCCGACAGGCCTGGCTGAATGCTGCCAGTGCTTTCGAGGGGCAGGAGCGCTATGTGGATGTTTACCGTGTGATGGCCGAGGCGATTGAGCGGCAGTCTCATGATCCTGAGTTGCTGATCAAGGGCATTGATATTGCTGTGGCCATGGAATCCTACGACAAAGGACGTTCATGGCTGAGGCAGCTGTTGTCACGGGAACTCTCGGAAGCGCAGCTGGAAAAAGCGCAGGTCATGGGAACCGGCATGGGAGCGACTGACCTGGCGTTAGAAGCCGCTGAACGACGCCTGAAGTTGGCGCCGGATGACCGAAACCTGCGGCGAGGGCTGGCGGAACTGTACGAATGGAATGGTTTTCCGGCTCAGGCGCTGGAGCAGTGGTTGTGGGTCAATACCCATGAACCAGAAGATAAGGTCGCGCTGGAAAGAGCCTGGGATCTGGCGCAATCATTATACGAGTATACGACAGTTGTTTATCTTCTGGTGAATGCTTCCCGACAGCGGATCCTTGATCATCAGGAGTTAACCGCCCTGCTTGATGCGCTTGAGAGTTTGGGGTTGCCTGAAGCCGCTGAAGATATCCTGAAAAAACACCTGAACCAGCATCCCGATGAACAGCCATTCTGGCTTCGCCTGGTGAACCTGCTGGAGGATGAGGAAAAACTGGATGAACTAGCGAAAACCTGGATGGACATGCATGAGCATTTTCCGCTGTCTCAGGAAGAGTTTCTCCGGTTCCTCAGGACATTGCAGGCGCTGGGACGGTTGGGGGATGCTATCACGATGTTGAGTGAGCATTCGTTCAGAGGGCACGAGATTGATGAAAACACCTGGTTCGATGCACATGTTCATACGGAATACGAGCATGACCATTTGCCGTTATGGCTATTGCTGGCCGATCTGGCCTGGGCGGTAGAGGATGATGTGGTTGCCGCTCAGGCACTCGAGAAGGTGCTGGCGGAGAGGCCGGGTGATGTCATTAACCTTGATCGTTATCTGGCGTTAACAACGGTGTATTCCCCTGAGCAGCGCCTTCAGCAGGCGCTGGCCGGGTTTGAACTGACCGGGCGTACGTATTATGCCGTCATTGCGATGGAGCTGGCGTTCGATTTGCGGCGCTGGGAAATATTGGCGCAGCTGGTGCGTGATGCAAAATCCGCAGGGGGGTTGAATGATCAATATGTTTACTGGTTGTCGATTGCCCGGTTGAGTCGTCAGGAACGGGATATCCCCCGGGCAATAGACGCATTTGAGCAGGCTTTGTTGTTGGTTGGCCACACGCCGGACATTATGGAAACCTATCTCTGGTTTCTGATCAGTGAGAACCAGCGTGAACAACTGGAAAGACTGCTTGGGCAATGGTATGCCGTTGCCCGGGATGAGCCGGCATTATGGCCGGTGATGGCAGCGGGTTCGGGTAGCATCGCGGACTACCGGATAGCATTGTTCTGGTACAAAAAGGCACTCCAGCAACAGCCCGGCGACGTGCTGCTGCAGCTGGCGTATGCCGACACACTGGCGCTGGTGGGGGATACTGCCCGGGCCTGGTCAGTGAGAAGGGCTGCAGTGGCAGCGATTCGACAGGAGGAGCCCTGGCTGACGGAGGTTGAGTGGCGGCCTCGAGCGATTCAGCTGCGGGTCTGGCTGAACGGTTTGGCAAACAGTATTCAGTGGGTAGGGCAGACCGGTGCCTCCCGTCCCGAACTCTGGATGCCGGAGCTGACCAGGTTGCTGATGCAGGCTGGCAACCTGCCCGCCGCACAGGAATGGTTATCGCATTATCAGCAGCAGGGGGGCGAGGCGCCGCTTTATCAGCTGTTGTCGATCGCCTTGCAGGGGGACCGGGAGGCGTTGGCTCCGCTGCTGGCTCAGCTTGGCCCGGGGCCGGATCGGGTTGAAGGGCTGCTGACGTCAGGTTACGCCAGTGAGGCACTGGCGGAAGCGCTGCAGGGGATTGACCACCGTTATCCGGACAACAGCCACCCGGTCCTGACAGAGCAGGCGGTGGCCTTGACCGTGGAGGCGCCCAGTGGCTGGCGGGTTCGCGGACTGAGTCGGAGTGATTCCTCGTTGTCATCCCAGGGGTATGAAATGACGCTTGCCCAGCGGTTTGATCGCTGGCATATCCGGCTGGATTCTGAGTTCGCGAGCTATGAGCATGATGGCGGTGTCATCACGGCGTCGCTGGGTGACCAGCTCAGTCACCGGTTGCAATTCACCCGGTTGACGGAGGATGGCTTCTGGCGTGGCTACGCAAGTGTTTCACAACGTGAAGACAGTGACCGTGAAGGGGGTGGTTTCAGCTGGCTGAAACACTGGGATAGTCAAACCAGTGTCCGCTTTTTCGGCGATTACCGCGATAAGACAGCGGTGACCTCACTGATGGGGGGGCTGGGTCAGGAAAGTCGCCTGGGTCTTGCTGTCAATTACCAGATAAGCGGCAGTGACAGCCTTTATCTCAAGGGGAATGTCAGCCGGTTCAGTGATCGTTATCAGGGTAAAAAACTGGGGGACGGGTACCATTTTGAGGGGCGGTGGGCCCATCAGCTGTTTTTCCGGGATCCGGAATGGGTGGTGTCCGCAGGCATGGACTGGCACCAGTACTCCCTGGAACAGAGCCTGGGAACAGTGTTGGCTGACCGGCTGGTTGACGGCAGTACGCCAGCGACATTGTTGCCAGAGCAGTATCGTTATTTTCTGGTGGACAGCCGCTGGCAGCATGGTGAGCCGGGTGCGTTGAATGCCCGGGTACCATCGCCCCGCTGGCAGTTTGGCATAACGGCGGGTTATCAGCAGCCGGAAGACACCGTCAGCTACAACCTGGAGGCGGGAATGGGCTGGCGGTTGTTCGGGAATGACGAATTTAGCCTGACCGCAGGTTATGACAGTGCGCCCCAGGGGGCTGCCGGTGAGGCGGGATACCGGTTCACGCTGGGTTACCAGTATCGGTTTGGGCGCTAGGGCGAGACAGAATAAAACAGCAAAACAGGAGTGACGGCATGCGACGGTCTGGATTCCGGTTCGTTTTATGGCTGGTGTTGGGGGGATATGGACTGCTGGTCGGTTGTACGACACAGCAGTATCGGGATGATGCCCCCGTGGTTGAGCGACAGGCTGCGTGGCTCCTGTTGCCGCTGGTCAATTATTCACAGACACCGATGGCAGGAGAACGGGCTGAAGCCATTCTGGAAACCCGGTTGCATGCCGCCGGGGTGAAAACACTCATGCAATACCCGTCAGTGCCTGCCGATGACGGGTTTCCCTCCCTGAATGAACGCCTGCGTTATGAGAAGGCGCTGCTGTGGGCCCGGCATCAGGGGGCTACCTATGCGATAACCGGCTCCATTGAAGAGTGGCGTTACAAAAGTGGTCTGGATGGTGAGCCCGCAGTGGGCATTTCCCTGAAAATTCTGGCCCTGCCGGATGAACGGGTGCTCTGGAGTGGCAGCGCCGCCCGTGCCGGCTGGTCCCGGGAGAGCCTGGCGGGAACGGCGCAGCGGGTGATTGATGAACTGATCGGTACGGTCAGGTTTGACTGATGGCTGTTATCGACATGATCAATCGATGCCGTCACCCTGCGTCGTTGAATGCTCTCCTGCGACGCCTTCAGGAAGGGACGGCCTGGTGGGAAGTGCCGACCATCACATTGGTCGCCCTGGGGGTGGCCTGGCTGGTCAATCCAGAGGACCTGTTGACACTGTCCAGCCGTTTTCCATGGATGGTTCTTGCGCCTTTGCTGGTGGGCCTGCGCTATGGCTTTGCCTGGGCGGCATTGTCGACCATCCTGTTGCTGCTCGCAGATTCATTGCATGCGCGCTGGCTGGGTATACCGTGGCGCACGCCGGGTGGGTGGTTGCTGGGCACTCTGGCTGTCAGTCTGATTGCCGGCGAATTCAGGGAAGTGTGGGAGCGACGGCTGATCCGTCTGGAGCGGGCCGGACGTTACCGGGAGGCCCGGATGGCTGAATTTACCCGCTCCTATCACGTGCTGAAGCGCTCCCATGCCTTGCTGGAGCAGGAACTGGCATTGAATGGTTTCAGCCTGTACGGCGCGTTACAGGATATTCGCAGGCAGCTGCTCGCGGCCAGTGATGAAGCACCATGTCTGGCGGAATGTGCTCACCCGCTTTTACAGTTGCTTACGCACTATGGCGAGGTGCAGTCGGGCGCACTGTTTGCAGTCAGGGAGGGGCGGGTTGAATTACAGGAGCCACTGGCTGCAACCGGCCATTTTCCCATGGTTGATGGCTATGATCCGCTGATCGTGCGGGCAATGAAAACCGCCAGGGCATGTTGTATTGAACCTGCAACGCTCACGCGGCATTCCCTGGCAGCGAGCGGCAGGTTGCTGGCCTGTATCCCTCTGGTGGATAGTCAAGGCAACAATCATGCACTGCTGGCTGTCCACCGCTTACCGTTTGACTGCCTGAATGCAACGCACCTTGAGCGACTGGCCGTACTGTGCGGGCATGTGGCTGACAGTCTTGATCTAGCCCGGGTGGCCGGAAACGTTCCGCATGGTGATAGCGATGTCTGTGCTTTTCATGTGCAGTTAGTGCGTTGTATCCATGATGTGGCAGCGTATCGGCTCAATGCCGGGCTGGTGGCTGTCAGGATAGGTAATTTCGGATTGGCGCCGGCCTTGATTGAATCAATGCGGATGTATCGACGGGCATTGGACAAGGTGCTGGTTCTGAACGAAGCAGGCAGTGAGCACTGTATCGCACTGGTGCTGATGCCGCTGTCTGATTCTCAGGATGTCGACGCGTACGTCAATGAATTTCCCGATTTTCTGAAAAAGTATCACCGGGTGGATATGGGCACTGCCGAGGTGGTGATTAATGCCGTGTCCCTGAATGACTGTCAGACGGGGAATGCATTAACGACCTTCCTGAAAGGCATCGGGTATCCCCTGGTAGCGCGGCTTGCTGTGTCGGTCGAGCATGCTGGGAACCAGGGGGCAGTGTTGGAAGAAGGAGAATCCAGTGATTCGATGGTTGCTGATTCCAATCGCCCTGACGCTTGATCTTGGCGGGCTGTTTTTTTTGTCGCTGGAGAAGCCTTCTCTGGCTCTGATTGCCTGGCTTGCGTCGCATACCTTGGCCTGCCTGTGTTTTCTGGTTGGAATCCCCGCAGTGCTACCGAGCGGCTATCGTCGGTTATGGCGCAGGGAATGGTTGTTTTTTGCGGTCATTCCTTTTCTGCTCCCGGTGATGGGGATGTGGGGCGTGCTGCTTGCGGTTATACCGGCTCTTCACTGGCCGCAGCGTCAGCATAAAGCGTCGTTTATTGTCGCAAAACTGCCGCAGCTACCCTATCGGTCATCGGATATTGATGCGCGGCCCAGGTTGAAGCCGGGCGCACTGAGTGCGTTGTTGCGCTCCTCCGGGGAGGAGGCTGAGCGGGTAAAGGCTGTTCTGGCGTTGCGTTATCTCAATGACACCAAGGCAAACCGTATTCTGCGGGAGGCCATGAAAGATCTGGTGGATGATGTGCGCTTGCTGGCTTATTCAGTGCTTGAGCAGAAGGAGGCCAGTATCCGGCAGGCTATTCAGAGAACCCGCAAAGCGCTGGATGGCTGTAGCGGTACCGCTGCTGTCAACGGGCTTAAGCAACTGGCTGCCTGGCATTGGGCGCTGGTGCAGCAGGAGCTGGTTCAGGGGGGGGGTGGCAGAGGGCCTTGGGCGGGAAGCGATTGGCTTTATTGACAGGGTGCTGGCAGAGGAACGGGATGCAGACATGCTCCAGCTGAAAGGACGAATCCTGCGATGGCAGGGAAGGTTAGAGGACGCTGCGGCCTGTTTTGCTCAGGCTGTTGAGGCCGGTATGCCGATTGACGTCATGGTTGAAGACAGGATGGAACTGGCTTTTCTACAGCGGGATTTTATCCGCCTGACGGATCTGGCGCACGGTATATCGGGGCTGGCCTACCAACCGCCCCGACTGGCCAGAGCCCTTCGTCACTGGCGGAAAAAGGGCGACCGGCTCTCGGCCGGAATGCCTGCAGCGGAATAAAACGGAGGAAAGGCAATGGGAACGCGGGCGGATATCACACTGCTGCTGGAAGGCACCTATCCTTATGTGCGCGGTGGTGTATCAAGCTGGGTGCATCAGTTGATTCGCGGTTTGTCCGACTTCAGCTTCTCCCTGGTATTTATCGGCAGCAGACCTGAGGACTACGGCAAACAGGTGTATGTTTTTCCTGACAATGTCGTTCATTTTGAGGCCCACTACCTGAACGACGCCTGGCAGATGAAATGTCCGTCCCGACAACGTGGTGATGCTGAAGCGTACGCTCGCAGTCGTGAACTGCATGACCTGTTCCAGGTGGAAGGTGCCCGTATGCCCAGGGAGTTGGTGTCGGATGTGCTGGGTTGTCTGGGGGAAGAGGGCGGAATATCACATGCCAGTTTTCTTTATAGCCAGTGTTCGTGGGAGAACACTACGCGTGCTTACGAGAAATACAGCCAAGATCCCTCATTCCTGAACTATTTCTGGACGGTGCGATCCATGCACGCGCCGCTGTTCATGCTGGCAGAGATTGCCCGTAACGTGCCAAAGACATCTGTCGTTCATAGTGTGTCAACCGGTTATGCCGGTCTGTTGGGTGCGATGATACGGAATCGTCACCCTGAAACCTGTTTTTTCCTGACGGAACACGGTATCTACACCAAAGAGCGCAAGATTGATCTGGCCCAGGCACGTTGGATCAGTGATGGTGAGCTGGGAGAGACGGAAGGCATCATCATGGAGAACGGCTTTCTGCGGGATATGTGGATACGCTTTTTTGAAGTGATGGGTCGCATGACCTATCAGATGGCGGATCGTATCTTTGCCCTTTATGAGGGTAATCGACTGCGTCAGATTAACGATGGCGCCGCTTTCAGCAAGACCGCCGTTATTCCCAACGGGATCGACCTTGAGTTGTATCATGACGCGCTGGCCCGTCGGCCCCAGTCTATTCCCCGGGTGATTGGCCTGATCGGGCGAGTCGTACCCATCAAGGATATCAAGACGTTTATCCGCACAATCTATTATGCCCGTCAGGCAATGCCCGAGGTGGAAGGCTGGATTATCGGCCCGGACGATGAAGATCCCGGCTATGCGAGCGAATGCCGTGAGCTTGTCGACAGCCTGGGACTGGCGGACGCTATCCAGTTCAAGGGGTTCCAGCGTGTGACGGAGATGCTGCCACAGATTGGTGTCATGGCATTGACGTCCATCAGCGAAGCACAGCCACTCGTCATACTGGAAGCATACGCCGGTGGTGTGCCCTGTGTCTGTACGGATGTTGGCGGCTGTCGCGCCATGATTGAGGGAGGGGAGGTGCCAGAAGATCGGGCGCTGGGACTTTCCGGGGCGATCGTCAGTATTGCGGATCCGGAAGCCACTGCGGAAGCCTGTATCCGGCTGATGTCCGAGGAAAACCTGTGGCGACAGGCCAGTGATGCTGCGGTGGCGCGCGTTAACCGTTTTTACTCGGAAACACTGGTGTTTGAGCGCTATCGACACCTTTATCAGACTGCACTGGAAATGCAGGGGGAGTGTGCCGCATGGCCGGTATAGGGTTTGCCATCAGGCGTATTCTGGAACGCAATACCTATACTGCCACATTGCAGGCGTATGCTTACGCAGGGCTGATCAGTTCAGGTCCCTGGGTGCTGTCCATTATCAGTGTTCTGCTGGTTGGCATTATCAGCCTTAATCGTTTTCACCATGCCAGTGAACTGATTTATTACCTGGTTACTGTAACGTACCTGATGTGTAGTTCGCTGGTGCTATCGGGCGGTGTGCAACTGGTGTTGACCCGTTTTGTTGCTGACCGGGTTTATGAGGAAAACTCGCCTGGTGTCTTGCCTAACATGCTGTCGGCATTGTCGGTTACGGCGCTGGTGTCAGGGCTCATTGCTCTGCCTGCGGTCTGCCTGTTATTCCCGGACAAAACCCTGCTTTTCCGTGGTTTGACATTTGTTGCCTTTATTACGCTTTGTACCTTGTGGCTTGTAGTTTTGTTGTTATCGAGTCTTAAGGATTACAAGCGGATACTGCTGATTATGTTGGCAGGTTATGGTCTGGTTGTCGTCTTGTCCATGAAGCTGGTGGCGTTTGGGGCGGAAGGGTTGATGCTGGCGTTTGTGTCGGGGCATGGCTTTATCCTTTTTGCGTTTCTGTATCAGATCATCCGGGCTTTTCCCAGTGAGCACCTGGCGGCTTCTGCCGTATTTTCTCCGCGTCATATTCACCTCTCCCTGTTTTTTACGGGGTTGGTCTTTTACCTGGGAATATGGGCCGACAAATTCCTGTTCTGGTTCAATCCCATGACATCAGAGGCGACGGCAGGCCTGCTGCGTTCATCGGTGATTTATGATATTCCCATCTTTCTTGCATACCTGACCATTATTCCCGGCATGGCGGTTTTTCTGGTGCGATTTGAAGCGGATTTTGCTCAGCGGTATGCAGGGTTCTATGACGCCATTCGTGAGCACCAGCCGCTTGAGACCCTTCGTCACCATAAACAGTTGATGGTGGAATCGGTTCGCCAGGGTATTCTGGAAATCTTCAAGGTCCAGTCACTCACGGTGATTCTGCTGTTTGTCTGGACCCGTGAGCTATTGTCATGGTTGGGGATTTCACCCTATTACGAAACCCTGCTGAAAGTGGACATGGTCGGTGTCGGTATACAGGTGGTCATGATGGCGGTCATGAATGTCCTGTTCTATCTTGACCGGCGTCGGGAAGCGCTCGCCCTCAGCGGACTGTTCTTGGCAAGCAACATTCTGTTCACCCTGATTTCACAACAAATGAATCCGGCATTCTTTGGCTATGGATTTGTTTTAGCTGTGACTCTGACAACCGTCGTTGGCCTACTGCTGATAAACCGTATTCTTCAGGATCTTGAATATGAGACATTCATGCTGCGTGGTTAGCAGGTAATAGCAAACATCCCTGTATGCTAAACAATCCATGCCCGATCTGTATTATCGCCTGATGGCATAGGTGTTATTCAGATAGGCGATAATTTCCCTGGATTCAAACATCTCGGTGTCTGTGTTCGGATCGACCAGATATGGCACCTGAACATTGCCGTGCTCATCAAAAAACTGGCTGCGTTTGGTATTGGGTAATGGTTTATAGGCACCCAGGGAAAAGTGGCATTTGGCGGGACCAAGGTCAGCGATCTGTTGTTTGCCCAGGTTGATCAGGTGATAGGGGATTTCCAGTTCACATAACCGTTCGCGTACAGGACGGGAGTAGGGGCTTGATTCAAAGCTGTACAGTGTCAGTGGTTGCTCCGGTGCCTGCGAAGGGCGGCAGCGCGTGCCCGCATTCAGGCGCAGAGTGGAGGCCAGGGTCGAACTGATATGGTTCAGTGGGGTTACCCGTACAGGCAGGGGCGGTTTCTCGTCAAGATACTCGGCGTAGAGGTATTCAATAATACGTTCAGGGCCGGTGAGTGTTGTTTCTGTATTTAAATCGATCAGCAGTGGTGGTTGATGGCCTGCCAGTTTATCCGCAAAACGTTTGCCGCCTTTAGGGCAGGGCATGATCAGTACATTAAGGTTCAATGCCGTCAACGCTTCACGTACAAGACGACAGTTTGAGCAGCCTTCGCGATCGTAAAGCGCGATGGTGAGTTCTGGTTGCCGGGTGGTTCGACTGGCGGCGGTGCCCTGCCAGAAGCGGGCGCTGGACGCCAGGGTTGAGGAAACAAGATCAAGCAGCATGGTGGACTCCTGTCAGGTCATTTTTGCGTATGGTGACAGGAGTTCTTGCCAATGAAAACGGCAGTTTACGACTGTTTTCACAACGCCATGCAGCAGCATGGCGTGAGTCTGGATGGATTTAGTGTTCCGGTGAGTTGTACTTGAATTGCGGCATATCCAGTTTGAATCCAATCGCTGCAATACGAACCAGCACACCTGCTACCAGGGTAATGATCACGGCATAGTCCATGGGAACATGCAGCAGGGTGGTCAGTGAGTGATACAGCAGGGCAACCATTAGAGCGATGCTGCCGTATATTTCTTTTCTGAACACCAGGGGGACATCGTTACAGAGAATATCCCGCAGTACGCCGCCAAAGACGCCTGTCACCACCGCCATGATGGACGCAATGATGATGCCATGGCCCAGGTCCAGCGTTTTCTGGGTGGCGATAATGGCAAAGGTGACCAGGCCAACGGCATCCAGCATCAGAAACAGTTTACGCAAATAACGAAACACCGGCGCAATCGCAATCGTGACAACCGCCGCGACGCTGGTAATAACCATATACTCGGGATGAGCCACCCAGGTCAGCGGATAGCTGCCCAGCAGGACGTCACGGACTGAACCGCCGCCCAGTGCCGTGACGCAGGCAATAATAATCACGCCAAAGGTATCCATTTGCTTCCGCCCGGCTGACAGGGCACCCGTCATGGCTTCGGCAGTAATGCCAATAATATAAAGCGTCAGCAACAGCACGTGTGATCTCCTGCCATTGTCGTTTCAATGTTTCAATAGGGTTGGAATGCGACATACGGACACCGGCTTTTTTCATCGCAACGTTCGGGGCTGTTTTTCGTTCAGCTTCTGTTCACGTTGCCTGTGGCAGCATATTGTTTGGCTGTTGCCGGGGTTGGTGCTCAGAGAGGCATGATGCCTGCTGTACCTGAGTTATCGTCGATTGTAGGCAGGTGCTAGGCAAAACCCCATACGCATTTTTGCGGTGCTGAGCTATGGTTAAGGCGGGTTGGGTGCTTTTTAATCAACTGAAGTTGAGTGGATGTGGGTTAAGTTGACAAGTTCAACTCAAGTTTAATTTTTGCGTTGACATTTGCAGCTTGCAGGATAAACTAGCCCACGTTCACAAACCTTTACGGTTTCTCTCTCCTGATCGCAGTGCAAGGGGCTGTACTGCGATCAAATTTTCTCCTCTAAGAACTTTTCTTCGTTTCCTTATAACCTCTGTTTCGGTATGTACGTCTGTGCAAATGTGTGTTGAAAATGCAACGCGCGCGACGTTAACCATAAAATCCGGCAAAAAAAAGAGGACTAAATCAATACTTTGATTGAACGAAATCCGTACAGTCTGCGGCCTGAATTTTGCCCCCGGACATGCCGCTAGCCCCTCTATGCGCGTTCCGGTTTCCCCTCGAAAAGTTACAGGCATTGATTGCCTGCGGAGAGAGATTGCATGGCCCAACAGGATGTCGTTCAAGGTTACGCCGCTTCCGGCACCGAAAGCGCGAAAAGCTGGACCAAACGTGATACAGAATGGACGCTGGCACTCTTCGGCACCGCTATCGGCGCCGGTGTACTGTTTCTGCCTATCAATGCCGGTCTCGGTGGCATCTGGCCTCTGATCGCCATGACCCTGCTGATTGGCCCCATGACTTTCCTGGCTCACCGTGGCCTGACCCGTTTCGTGCTGTCTGGCAGCAAGCGTGACGGCGACATCACTGACGTGGTTGAAGAACACTTCGGTTCCAAGGCCGGTTCTATCATCACCTTCGGTTACTTCATGGCGATCTTCCCGATCCTCATGATCTACGGTATCGGCATCACCAATACCGTGGGCAGCCTGATTGAACACCAGCTGCACATGCCGGTTCCTCCTCGCTGGTTGCTGAGCCTGGTGCTGGTCGGTGGTCTGGTAGCGGTCATGAACTGTGGTCAGAACCTGATCCTGAAAGTCACCAATGCGATTGTGTATCCGCTGATTGCGATCCTGTTCGGTGTTTCCCTGTACCTGATCCCTCAGTGGACCGGTGCACAGTTTGACGCACCTGTGACTGTTGAAAGCTTCTTCAAGACCATCTTCCTGACCATTCCGGTACTGGTCTTTGCGTTCAACCACTCTCCGGCTATTTCTTCCTTTGCGCAGACTTACCGCAAGGAACTGGGTGATGCTGCAGAGCCTCAGGCCAGCAAGACCCTGAAGCGTACCGCTCTGGTTCTGGTGGGCTTCACCATGCTGTTTGTCTACAGCTGTGTACTGACCCTGTCACCTGAACAGCTGCTGGCTGCCAAGGCTGCTAACCTGCCGATCCTGTCCGTATTCGCACAGACTGGTAATGCAGGCCTGTTCGGCTGGTTGGCTCAGATCGTTGCGATTGTTGCGATCACGTCTTCCTTCTTCGGTCACTACATGGGTACCCGTGAAGGCCTGAACGGTCTGCTGATCAAGCGCATCAAGGGCAAGAACCCGAATGCCAAGGTTGACGTCAAGAAGCTGGATCGTTGCACAATGGCGTTCATCACACTGGTTGTCTGGGCCGTTGCCTACTTCAACGTGAGCGTGATGGGTATGATCGAAGCCATGGTTGCGCCGATCATTGCCATGATCCTGTTCATCATGCCGGTTTATGCGGCCAAGAAGATCCCGGCCATGCGCAAGTATGACTCTGCCTGGAACATCTTCACCGCAGTGATGGGTACCATCGCGATCACTGGTTTCATCGCGTCCCAGCTGCTGTAATCACTCTCCGCTACCCCGGGCCTCCGGGGTAGCGAAACCGGCGGGAATATTGTGGTCTACCACACTGTTCCCCCCCGGTTAAAACCGTCAGACTCCCCCTCATCTATTGACCCTAAAGCATCCCCTCATAACTATGACACTCAGTATCTTTGATATTTTCAAAATCGGTATCGGTCCTTCCAGTTCTCACACTGTCGGTCCGATGTGGGCTGGTCATCGTTTTTTGTCCGATCTGCGCGAGAAAGGCCTGCTGGATACGATCGCTTCTGTGCGTGTCGGTCTGTATGGTTCGCTGGCGCTGACCGGTGTCGGTCACGGGACTGACAAGGCGACGTTGCTGGGTCTGGCCGGCTACCGTCCGGATACCATGAATCCTGACGAGGCTGACAAGGTTTACGAACATATCAAGGCCAGCGGAAAGCTGAACCTGGCGGGTGAGCGTGAGATTGATTACAACTACGACACCCAGATGATCTTCCATTACGGCGAAACCCTGCCGGAACACCCCAATGCCATGCGTATCTATGCCTCTGATGCGAACGGTATTGTTGTGTACTACAAGACGTACCTGTCTGTTGGTGGTGGCTTCGTAGTTTGCGCCGACGAGTTCAACGACAAGGACAAGCAAAACGGTACTGAAGCACCGGTCAGTGGTGTGCCAACAGTGCCGTATCCGTTCAAAAATGCAGCGGAAATGCTGGATCTGTGCCAGAAGCACAACCTGACCATCGCCGAACTGGCGCTGGAAAATGAAAAGGCCCTGGCGGGTGGCGATATTGAACTGGTTTACCAGCGTATTGATGCTATCTGGGACGTCATGCGCAACTGTATTGATCGCGGCATGAAGATGGAAGGCATCCTCCCGGTCAGCGGCATCAAGCGTCGTGCATCCATGACCCACAAAACCCTGATGGCTAACCCCGAAGCGATGCTGACGGATCACTTTGTCATCATGGACTGGGTGACCCTGTTCGCGATGGCGGTCAATGAAGAAAATGCCTGTGGTGGTCGCGTGGTGACTGCGCCGACTAACGGTGCGGCAGGTGTTATACCAGCAGTTATCGCTTACTACACCCGCTTTACCAAGGGTGCAGATCAGAAGGGCGTTCGTGACTTCCTGGCCACTGCCGGTGCGATCGGCATGCTGTACAAGATGAATGCGTCTATCTCTGGCGCGGAAGCCGGTTGCCAGGCGGAAGTGGGCAGTGCCTGTTCCATGGCGGCCGGTGCTCTGGCGGCAGTGCTGGGCGGTAACATTCACCAGGTAGAAAATGCTGCCGAAATCGGCATGGAGCATAACCTGGGTATGACCTGCGACCCGATTGCCGGCCTGGTTCAGGTTCCCTGCATCGAGCGTAACGGCATGGCGGCGATCAAGGCGATCACCGCAACCCGTATGGCGCTGCGTGGTGATGGTAGCCACGAGGTATCTCTGGACAGCGTTATCGAGACCATGTACCGCACCGGTCTGGATATTCAGGCTAAGTACCGTGAAACGTCTCTTGGTGGCTTGGCTGTTTACGCAAAGAAACAGCAAGTTGCCTGAATAATGACGTACGATTAAATCGTATTGGCTCTGAAAACCCCACTGTAGTGGGGTTTTTCTTTTGGGGATGAAACTAAAGAGTGAATAGATATCTTCTATAACAGGGCATGGTAATTCATGGCCGCGTGATGTGTATGATATTCTCGGGGTCATCTCCAATGTATATACCAATCCCTGATGCAGTCTTGGAGGGAGCCTCAGCTTGTTTTTGCTCCAGCGGAATGATCTGAAAAGCCTTGGCTATTCCTGCAAATTCACCGGCGTCCTCCAGTAACGCATCAGGCAGTGAAGAGAGTGTTTTGATCATGATATTTTCTTTGCTAAGAAGATCTTGGCGGTGGAATACTTGTTCGTCGCAACATTCGCTAAATAAAATAACCAACTTCAAACCATGGTCGTAGCAGGCTTTGTATAAATTGGTCATGTAATGTGCAATGTCTTGAACACCGTCTGAGGTTCTTGCTCGTGGTGGAGGTGCGCATATTAACAGGGCAGAATTATCGAGTGTTTTACTGCTGGCAATATCTTCAATAAAACGGATAGCATCAGCTTGTTTTACAGGAAAGAAAATGTCTCTTTTTTTGGGGTGAGCGTCGCATGCATCGACCGTTAATCCGCATTTCTGAATATGTGCTGCGTTATATCCAGTTCCTGCCATTACCTCTATAACGTCAGTGGCACCATTAGTTTTAATGTAGTCGCATAAAATTTGGTAGCCTCTGCGTGATAATGAAAAATAAATATTCATTCTTCCTGATATTATTTCTTCCAGATTTGAAATTATCGTGACGAGGTTAGGGTGTATCCTCTCTATTTCCGGAGTGATATCGGGTAACAGCCTGTGTAAATATTCCGTGCCTGCAAATAGCGTGGTTTTTTTTCTATACGGAATCTGAATGTCTAATCGTTTGGTTTGTTGTGTAGGTCTAATGTTGAGGTCGCAAAGATGACCAGATAATAATTGTAATGTTTCGTTGTATGCTGAATGATAAAGGTCATATGTGAGTATTGCTGCATCAATGAATGGGCATGCTTTTTTATTAAACTGTTGAAAAAGTTGCTTTGTTGCCTCTACGGTTTTTCGGCAGTGTTCATTTTCTTCTGCATTCCAGTCAAAAGTTGATGGGGTCTCAGGGAAAGCTTCTATTGGATGACAAATTGCCATGACCTCTTTGCAGATGTATTCTTTGAAATAGTCAATGCTCTCTTTTGGAAATTTTATAGCTTCAGGTTTGATTTCTTTCCAAGGTCTTAATAATGATATTGCGCCTTTTAATTTTTTTGCTTTTTGGTGAAACTCTACGCTATTACTTGGTAGGTTGTTAAGAGAATGTGATAGTTGCCTGATTACTTCTTCATCTTTTAAATAACCTGTTTTATGTGTAAATGGATGTAGTTCAGTTTCATGTCTACGGGATAGGCTTAATTCGCTTTTAACTCGCTTGATATGTACGGCTGATGCTTTTTGGGAGTCATTTTTACTGGATAAGATGGCGGGTAAACTTTTTGACCGACGGCGGTAGAGTGGGTTTTCACCATCGTTAGTTGAAGTGATGGCTGGAAGCGTGGATCTTCTGAGCTGTTGCATTCATATCTCCAATAATCGAGGTATTGAATGTATGATGAATTTTATTATGTTGTGTTGTGCATTGAGAGACTTTTGTTATCTTAATTTGATATCTTGGTTAGGCTAAATGCACAACCTATTCATTATCACAAAATGTATTCATAGTGCAGTTAAAAACGTTTGGGTGATAAAGCGGTGATGATGGGGCTTGTATATAGATGGCGTTGTACATTTGAAGTCAGCATAGACGCTGCCAGTTCTGATATAGCGGGTGCTGTCTGAATCCCGTATCCCCCTTGCCCTGCCAGCCAGAAGAAACCTTCTGCATCCGGCGAAAAGCCAGCGACCGGCGTATTGTCGGGTGTAAACGAACGAAGGCCTGCCCAGCTGCCCTCAATCCGCGAGACAGGAAAATTCACCGCCTGCTCAAACCGGTGCAATCCTTCTGCCAGTACCAAATCATCCACATAGGCGTCCATGGGTTCGACGGGATCTTCATCCGCCGGAGATACCAGTAGCCTGCCAGTTTCAGGCTTGCAGTACCAGGTATCATTGACATTCCCGAACATGGGCCATTCGCTGACATTGTACGACGAAGGTTCTGGCAGTATGGCAATACTGCGCCGTTTGGGCACAATGCCCACCGGTTTGACGCCAGCCATGCAGGCAACAGTGTCTGCCCAGGCACCAGCAGCATTGACAATCACAGGGGCTGAGTAGGCATTACTGTCGGTTTCAAGATGCCAGAGGTGGTTGGTGTGTTTGATGGATGTCACCCGTTCACGAATGTGCAGTTGAGCGCCAGAGCGTTTTGCCATCCGTAACCAACCCTGATGCAGTGCTGCCACATCAATATCTGCAGCCGTAGCTTCATAGGCTGCCATGTAAACGGCATCTGGCTTCAGGGCTGGAATCAATCTCAGTGCTTCATCTGGGGTGACGGCTGTCAGCCCTTCTGCCTCTTTCAGGAGTTCCCTGACATTATCTCCGTTGTTTTCTGTGGCGGTAAAAAGACAACCCCGCCTATGAAGCAGGGAGTGATCGGTTAATGCCTCTGGTGGCTGTTCCAGGTAGGTGCGGCTGATGCGGGTGAGTGCGCGAATGGTGGCATTACCATAATTCTGGATCAGTACCGCTGCTGAGCGCCCGGTTGAGTGGTAACCCGGATGATCCTCCGCTTCCAGGATTATGACGCCTCTCTCATCCGCCACCATGGCTGCCAGCCCGGCACCGGCAATGCCTGCGCCAATAATGATAATGTCAGCGTGTTGTGCGGGCATGACCGGTTTTATCCTGCAGCCATTCTGGCATCATTATTACAGTCGTTTATCTTCAGATGCGAGATATTAATAGAACATCAGAGCAATGAACGCAATGCTTCCTCGTTTCATGTCCCGGCATGGGTCAGTGATGGATTGACTGGAACAATACTCTGTTGGTATTTCAACCTGAATTCTGCCAGAGAATGGCTGTTTTATGCTGGGCATATTTGAGGGATGGAATATCGTCCAAAATATGTCGTGTAAAACGGCAGGAATGATAGATAAAGTTGCCACATGTCCCCATGGAAGATCGTGGAATCAGGCAGAAAGGATTGCCATGTTAAGCGCTGGATATCTTGAGTAATACGCGATTCGGATCGAGGAATCGTTTGGTTCTGTGGATGTTGGATTGATACAGGGTTCACCAAAATCCTGTTTCATTATTTCAGATGGTGTTGCTCCAGCCTGTTCAGGAATCGAACTATCAGAGCCACCGCTCTCCAGTGTAGGGAGCACGCACCCGGACCCGCAATTAAGATCTTTGTGTTGTTATACGAGAGGACTTGATTGTGATGTATGCTTTCATCTGCCATACCCGCCATTATTTCAACGAGCGCTGGGACTGCTTTGTCCTCCGTCTTGTTTGTGCCTTTCTTTTGTCAAAGCCATTCTGCTATTACAAGTACGATGTTTTGAACGACTGATTGGCTGATGGGGAATGGTTCGTCATATTATCCCCCATCATTCATCACCTAATGTTCAGGAAAAAGGTTCGTCACCTTTTCCGCTAACTAGCCAAGCGCCATCCCAGGACAAGCGTATTTAGCCATGACCCGTTCTACAGGGGCTTGCCAGGGATTGTGGTCAAAGCTAATGGGTAGGCGAACCAGTAATCTCTGTTCAAGCTCATGCTCTACCAGGTGCAGGGGAACATAACTCCAGCCAAGTCCTTGTCGCGCTAGCTCTCGTAACAGGTAAAACGTATTCGTCCACCAGATGTCTGTTGAAAGAGATGGGAAATAGGCCAGCCCTGAGCCATCAAACCCTTTAACCAGGAGTTGTCGGTAATGTTGAAGGCAATCAACATCGACCTGCTTTTGTTTTGCCAAAGGGTGTTCCGGGTTTGCCACCACAACAAAGGGGAGTGAACCCAGGTAGCAGGTAGAAACATTCGGGGGAATGCCGGTATCAGCAAACGTTAAACCTAACTGCGCCTTGCCATCAGCCACCATGGCGCGGACATCGGGACTGGCAACAGTATGAATATTTAAAGCGGTTGCAGGAAATTGATCGGCAAACTCTGTCAGTACCCGGGACATTGCCGGAATCATTAATGCTTCATCCACTGCCAGCATTAATTCGTCTTCATGTCCTTCTGCCAGTGATCTGGCGGTTTTTCCCATATCATGGTCAAGCCTTAGCATGGCTTTTGCCAGTGGTAATAGACGTCGGCCTTCTGTTGTGATGACTGGGGAACGGCTCGTTCTGGAAAAGAGCTCGTTGCCAAGATCGATTTCCAGGTTGGCAATGCCCTGACTCACGGCAGATTGTGCTTTTTCCAGTTTTCGTGCCGCTGCAGAGAAGGATCCCAGTTCGGCACTCAACACAAACATCTTTAACTGCTCAAGGCTGTACATATCGGATTTTCTGATGGTTACTAACTTTTATGTATCTGGCTGAAAGATATTATCACCCATAAAGCATTCAGATCTTTTGAGTGAGTTGATATCTTTGAGCGAATTTATGACGACAAAAGAACGTATTTTCCATTCAGTCATGTTTGAAATGCTTGCCCTTGTGATCCTGATTCCCCTGGGTAGCGCAGTAACGGGGCACAGGGCAGCCGCTATGGCAACAATGGTAGTGAGCCTCGCCGTAATCGCCATGGTATGGAACTATCTGTTTAACCTGGCCTTTGACAAAGTGTTTGGGCAGGAACGTATTCACAGAGGTCTGGGGCTGCGAATTTTCCATGGTTTCAGCTTTGAGATGGGATTGGTGGTGTTTACTGTCCCGTTTTTGATGTGGCATTTGCAGGCAGGTTTTTGGGAAGTACTGCTGCTTGACTTGGGCTTTATTATTTTCTTCCTGGTCTATGCCATTATCTTTAACTGGGGCTACGATCAGGTTCGGGCATACTGCCAGCGTCGCATGAAGACCGGTTTATCGATCCAAAGCCCGACTCATGGATAATGCCATAGTCGGGCTAATGGGGATCATCATCTATGGCGACTGTCTCTGGTCAGGTTCTCTCCTGACAGACCTCAAAGCCAAAGTAACGACATAAAGATCAGGCCATCGCGTTACTTCTGGCGGTGAAGTATGCGGCTTTCAATTTCCGATACAGCGCGGTGACACCGATACAGAACCAGCAGCATTGAATCAGGAATGAGCCGATATTGAATGATTCCGACAGGGAAATCAGAAACAGCACTGAACCGCCCAGGTTGAGAAACAGTGTGGAGTAATGGGTGGGCTTGATGATATCCAGCTGTATCAGGAAATAAGCGCAAGTGTGAAATATTGCTGCAACGACACCCGCCAGCGCGAAGAGATTAATGGTTTCCATCGTTTACGCTCTCCTCGGTTGCAGTTTTTTGTACAGTCCCGCCAGACCAATGACAATCCAGACCAGTTGAATCACCAGTGAACCCAGGTTAAAGCCGTCGTACAGCGAGATAAGGAC
This sequence comes from Kistimonas scapharcae, assembly GCF_039540975.1. Lineage (NCBI taxonomy): Bacteria > Pseudomonadati > Pseudomonadota > Gammaproteobacteria > Oceanospirillales > Endozoicomonadaceae > Kistimonas > Kistimonas scapharcae. The sequence goes on along the minus strand of NZ_BAABFL010000480.1, from coordinate 48,751 downwards.
TAGAAAGGCACCGCCGAGATTCAACGACAGCGTCACAATGTGCTCGGCAGCATAGATTTCCAGCTGGATCAGAAAGTAGGCGCCGACAATGGCAATGGCGCCCAGGATGCCGCAGACAAAAAACAGATTAATCGTTTCCATATTCCCCCCTGCCCATAACCCTGGTTATGGATGCTGATTATGTCTGGAACGACAACCGCTTATTTTGATGTCAGCCTGCATCTGTCCATCCAGCCGACATGCTGTGATTGCGGTTAATGACAGGTCCGCGACGCAGTGGGTGCGTCGCGGACTGTGTCGAGGCCTTATTATTGCTGTTTATTCAGGGCGCGCTCGTGGAAGATGAAGCCAATGCTGTTCATCAATACCTGGGCGGCCAGAATGGAGGTGACGCCTGCCGGGTCATAGGCCGGAGCGACTTCGACCAGGTCCATACCCACAATGTTGCCCTTGCGGGTCAGGCCCTTGATGATTTCGAGGACTTCGTAGTACTGGAAACCACCATGGCTCGGGGTGCCGGTGCCCGGTGCGATGGAGGGATCAAAGCAGTCAATATCCAGGGTGATGTAGTACTGGTCGCGATCCGGAATGCGGGACAGTACTTCCGCGGTACCCATTTCACGCACCTGGCGAACAGACATGATGTCAGAGCCGGCGGCGCGGGCATCGTCATAGTCAGAGCGGCTGGAGGAAGAAACGTTGCGGATACCCATCTGGGTCATGCCAGAGATATGGCTGGATTCAGAGGCACGACGCAGCGGGTTACCGTGACCGTAACGGACGCCGTGGCGTTCATTGACGAAATCCAGGTGCGCGTCAAAGTGAATGACGTGGATCGGGCCGCGACCTTCGAACGCCGCCAGACAGGGGTAGTTGATGGAATGGTCGCCACCGAGGACGATCGGCATGGCGCCCTGTTCCAGGATTTTTTTCACAGCAGCCTTGGTGTTGGCGTGGCTCTTGTTCATGTCGGTATGCACGATATCGGCATCACCAACGTCAACCATGCGCACTTCTTCCTGGGTCAGGTACAGGGTGTCGTCTTCATGATCGTAAGCGCCGCCATGGCCAAAGGAGAACAGGGTGGAGGCTTCACGGATGGAACGAGGCCCGAAGCGGGCGCCACTCCGCCACTGGGTACCCATGTCATTAGGCACGCCGAGGATGGCGACGTCAGCATCGATGTTATCCCAGTCCAGGCAGATGGGAGCCTTGGCGAAGGTGCAGTGTCCGACAAAAGGCAGGTTCAGGCGACCGCTATCGTAAGCATTCTCTGACATGTGAATTCCCTCGTTAGTAAGCAGACTGTTTGTGGGGCTGTAGTCTGTTGGTGTTGGATTCTAGGAAGGGGAACAGCGCTGTTACATAGCCGGTACTGAAAGCTTATATCGAGATTTTTGATGTATTCAGGTTGGCACCTGAGTAGCGTGGAACATCATTGTTGTTTCTCTTGTGTTTAGGTGAAACCTGTAAGGCTAACAGTCTGGTTTATGAAATAGCGGCTATGAGTCGATGACGTGATTCTGGTCCCTGCTACATTCTCTCGAGCACAATCATTGATTAATCTATTCAGGCACTGCGCCCTTCCTATTGGCTGCTCATCGTTAGGCAGTTGATGGATTCGGGATGAAGCCATGCAAGCCTGATGTAAAATTGAGACTGTAGACATGGTTCGACGGGGAATGCTGGTGATAAGAAGGTTTGCTTCTGCGGTTTGCTGCATCTTTGTTTCTGGCCTGGTATTGGCCGGTAATACGGTACAGGTGCGCTTCTTGCCAGCATCGGATTCTGAGACGCAGGCGATAAAGCAGGTGATTGAGCAATCGCCTCTGGTACAGGACGTCATCGAGTTAATGCGTGAGCGTTACCGTTTATCTGAACGCTTGACGATACAGTTCGGTGGTGACGATGATCCTGCTTATGATGAAGAAGCGCACACCATTCTTATTTCTTACGACTTCTTTGCTGAGGCCATAGAACGCTTTGAAAACGCGAATTATGCAGAAACCGGCGTTACCTCCCAAAATGCGGCGCTGGATGTATTGGCTCATACACTGTTGCACGAATTTGGCCATGCCATTATCAGTATGAATAAACTCCCGGTAGTAGCGAAAGAGGAGGATGCGGCTGACAGCTTGGCAACGCTGCTATTGATTGAGCGATTTGAACATGGTCAGGACATTGCGCTGTCGGCTGCAGACATGTTTGCACTGGAAAGTGAGGATTACGAGAGATTGGAAGAGCCTGACTTCTGGGACGAACACAGCCTGGATGCTCAGCGATATTACACAACGCTTTGTCATATCTATGGCAGTGATCCGGATAAGTACGCCGACTTGATGGAGGAGGTCGACATAGATCAGGATCGACGCGAGCTGTGCATTGATGAATATGATGTGCTGACTAATAGCTGGAATGCTTTGCTGGCGCCTTATCTGCAGGATTCCCGGAAAAAATAGACGGACAGGCCAATCGATCCTGATAAGCTGTGTATCTCCGGATGACTCGTATTCTGTTTCTGCCTGATATAATGCCCACCTTTTGATACCTGCGAGTTCTGTTTTCATGTCTTCAGACAGCTTTGATCAGCGCTTCGGCGGAACCCGTCGTCTGTATGGCGTTGAGGCGACCGAGCGGCTGCGTCGTGCCCATGTGTGTGTGATCGGCATTGGTGGTGTCGGTTCCTGGGCAGCGGAAGCATTGGCCCGGTCGGCGGTTGGAGAGATTACTCTGATTGATCTGGATGATATCTGTGTCACCAACACCAACCGTCAGATTCATGCGCTGGCCAATACGATTGGTCAGGATAAGACCGAGGTGATGGCTGAACGAGTCCGGCAGATTAATCCTGAGTGTGTTGTTCATACTGTGGATGACTTTGTGACACCGGAAAATGTCGGTGAATTGATCGACAAGCGTTTTGACTACGTGCTGGATGCGATCGATAACTTCCGGGCCAAGGCCGCGTTAATTGCCCATTGTAAGCGGAACAAGATCAAGATCATCACCACTGGAGGTGCGGGTGGCCAGGTTGATCCTCTGAAAATCCAGGTGGCTGACCTGACCAAAACGATCCAGGATCCGCTGTCACGCAAGGTGAAGGATCAGCTGCGCCGTTTTCATAATTTTTCTAAAAATCCCAAGCGACGCTTTGCTGTTGAATGTGTCTTTTCCACGGAGGCGGCTCGTTATCCGCAGCCGGACGGTTCTGTCTGCCAGACCAAACCGGATGCTGCGGGTTCCATGAAAATGGACTGTGCCAGTGGTTTTGGCGCCGCGACTGTCGTAACAGCGACGTTTGGTTTTATCGCTGTTGCCCGGATTATCGAGAAGTTAACAACGGTCGTGAAATAAAACGCTACCGGTAGCGATGGGCTGTCAGCTGGATTTCTTTCACGATAGCCCGAATACCGTTGCCCCTCGAAGGGCTCAGGTGATGCATGAGTCCCAGCTGATCAAAGCTCGCTTCCATATCGAAGTTCTCAATCGCTTCGGGTGTTTGTCCATTAAATGCTGACAGAATCAGGGTGATAAGTCCGCGGACAATACGGGCATCACTGTCGATGGCGAAATAGAGACGCATGGTCGTTTCATCGTAATAATGATGCAGCCAGACGGTACTTTCACAACCATGGAGCCGGTTTTCTTCCTGCTTCATGGATTCGGGTAACGCAGGTAGTTTTTTCCCCAGCAACATGATGTGACGATAACGCTCCTGCCAGCCCCGCAATGCCTGCAGTGCTTCAATCACGCTGCCCGTGTCGCTGGCCTGAGGGGATTCACAGGTAAAGGCCTCCGGAATGGTTGTTGCCGCGGTGGTGGCATGTTCGGTTTCTGTCGTGAATGACAGGCTGTCTTTTTGCAGGGCGGCTACGGCTTCAATCAAAGCCTGAATTTCGGCCTCAGTGTTATAGAGGGCGATAGATGCCCTGACGGTACCCGACAGGTTCAGAGCTGACATGAGTGGCATGGTGCAATGGTGGCCTGTTCGTACCGCAATGCCCTGTTGATCCAGCAGTGTTCCGATATCCTGGTTATGCAGCCCTTCCATCACAAACGAAATAACGGACGTTTTCTGTGGCGCTGTACCGATGATCTGGAGGCCGGGTATGGCATTCAGGCCTTCTGTCGCCTGTTCCAGCAGGGATTTTTCATGCGCCTGAAGCTGGTCGTGGTCACATTGATTCAGAAAGTCGATGGCTGCAGCCAGTCCAAGGGCGCCAACGACATTGGGGGTGCCCGCCTCAAACCGGAAGGGTGGTGAATTGAAGGTGGTACCCTCAAAACTGACGCGTTCGATCATTTCCCCGCCGGTCTGCCAGGGTGGCATAGTCTGCAGCAGGTCGCGTTTGCCATACAGAACGCCGATGCCGGTAGGACCGTAGACCTTGTGACCGGAGAATACATAGAAATCACAGTCCAGCGCATGAACATCGACCGGGAAATGGGCGACGGCCTGTGAACCATCAATCAGTACACGGGCACCGACGGTGTGTGCTTCCCTGATAATGTCGGAAACGGGATTCACGGTGCCAATAGCATTGGAGACCTGACAGATACTCACCAGACGCGTTTGAGAACCTAGCAATTGCCGGAAGGCCTCCATGTCCAGTTCGCCACTGGTATGGATGGGAATGACTTTCAGGCTGGCGCCGGTGAACTGGCAGACTTGTTGCCAGGGCACAATATTCGCGTGATGTTCCATGGCTGAAATCAGGATTTCATCACCGGATTTTAACGTGCTGAGCCCCCAGCTGTGCGCCACCAGGTTGATGGCCTCTGTCGCGCCCCGGGTCCAGATGATTTCATCGGTATGGCCGGCGTTGAGGAAGCGGCGTACCGTGTCCCGGGCATCCTCAAAGGCATGGGTTGCCCTGGCGCTCAGGAAGTGGGAGGCACGATGGACATTCGCGTTGGCTTCGCGGTAATAATCGTTGACCGCATTGATGACGGTTTCAGGCTTCTGGGTAGTGGCGGCATTATCCAAGTAGATCAGAGGATAACCGTTGGCGCGTTGCCGGAGAATGGGAAATTCGGCGCGCAGCTCAGTGAGTTCTCGCATGGAAGATCATTGACCATGTACGTGGCGGATTCGTGAAAGCCCAACAGTTTATCATGGAACCCGGGGTTGAACCCGACACGCTGACGACACCTGCACGGGAACCGGTTATGCTTGGATAAATGATCAATTTCAGCCTGCGGACAGACACGGTATGGCGCCTTCTATGGACTATCGCAACAAAATTACAACGGAACGGCTTCGACCCAGCTCAGTCTCGGATGCCCGGGATGTTGTCGAGGAAACGGAGAGCAACCGCGGGCGTATCATCCAGTCCTCGGCGATTCGACGCCTGCAGCAGAAAACCCAGGTTTATCCACTGGAAACCAATGCCGCTGTACGCAGCCGCCTGACCCACTCACTGGAAGTGCAGCAAACCGGGCGTTTTATTGCACGTCGGATATTGGCCGCATTCCGAGAACAGGGCAAACTCATAGAGCTTGGGTTGGAGGGCATTGAAACCGCGTTTGTGAACTTAGTTGAAATGTCCTGCCTGATGCACGACGTGGGTAATCCGCCATTCGGCCATTTCGGTGAAGCCGCAATCAATGACTGGATGAAGAAGCATGCCGGGCATTGTTATCAGAAAGCATCCGGTGACGCTGAAACCAGCACACTGTTCAATGAGGTCCTGTTACCGGATGTTTGCCTGTTTGAAGGGAATGCGCAGGGGGTTCGTATTATCGCGACCCTTCAGGAACTGAACCTGACCTGTTCCCAGATTGCGGCCCTGATCAAATATACCCGACCCGCTTATCAGCCCAGGGATAAAAATGGTTTTGGCTTTGATTATCTGAACCGTAAGCCGGGGTATTACTATGCGGAAGAAGGACTGATACAGCATATCTGGCAACATCTCGGCATTGCTGAAGGTCACCGTTATCCACTGACGTATATCATGGAGGCGGCGGATGATATTTCTTACTGCATTGCCGATCTGGAAGATGCTGTGGATAAGGGCATCCTGACCCTCAGCACGCTTAGCAGTTTCCTCGAGGATGAGTGGACAGAGCGGTGTCATGGGCAAAGCCAGTATCTGCCGGATATCATCGAAGATGCCATGACAGCGGATATCACCGCGCATGGATTCATTACCCGTTTCCGTACCCGGCTGGTGAATGATCTGGCCGCGTATGCAGCACAGCGATACATCGAGTGTCATGAGCAGATCTATGCGGGCAGCCTGAATGAACCCCTTATCGATGGCGGTTCTGAACAGCACCTGGCATTGGTAACCCTCAAGCAAGTGGCCCGCAAGCATGTGTTCAGCAGTAAGGAGGTAGAAACCCCGGAATTGCGGGGGTATTCCGCGCTTAAAGGATTGCTGGAAATTTATCGTCCGCTACTGGAAATCAGCGCCGATGATATTGCCGCGATGGTACGTAAGGAGCACAGTCCTTACTTTATTTCCCAGCGTTTATTTCATCGGCTGCCCAAGCGGTATGTGGAAGCCTACTTGAGGCCTACTGCTGAACTGGCTGATAGCACTACTAGCGCCCAGGAAAAGCAGGAGCTTGAATGGTATTACCGCATGCGACTGCTGATTGATTACCTAAGCGGTATGACCGATGACTTTGTTTTGCGGGAGTTTCAGTGCCTTTCTGCTATCTGACCCTTTTCTCTACAGGCAAGAGATAGTTTGGTTCTCTTGTAACACCTGTTCGCCAGTGGATGTGTCGATGACAAATTTACAATGTCTGTCATCGTACACCGGCTGATTGGACGTATAATTTCAAACAGTAGTAAACGACAGTTTTTCTTTTTATTCGGCATTGGTCGTTTTTAGTGTGATGTTCAGGGAAACACTCTGATGATTGATCAACCTGTTTGTCCGGAGATGGAGTTTACGCCGTGAGTAACAGGAAAATAGGTATTGCGCTGGGTTCGGGGTCTGCCAGGGGCTGGGCGCATATCGGTGTACTCAAGGGATTACGTACCCTGGGTATTGAACCAGAAATAGTGACAGGTTGTTCAGCCGGTTCGCTGGTAGGCGCCGCTTATGCCTGTGGTTATCTGGATGAATTTGAGGATTGGGTCTGTTCACTGCACTGGCGTGACGTCATGGGGCTGGTGGATGTGACGTTGTCTGGTGGACTGGTGCGCGGCGATAAAATGCTGCAGTTTTTCCGAGAAAACGACCGTGATGCATTGATTGAAGATGTTGAGCGGTCTTATGCAGCGGTAGCGACCAACATGGAAACCGGGCAGGAAATCTGGCTCCGCGAAGGCTCCATTCTGGATGCGGTACGTGCGTCCTGTACATTTCCCGGTTTGTTTGCGCCGGTATTGCGAGATGGCACCTGGATGCTGGATGGTGGCCTGGTGAACCCGGTACCGGTTTCCCTCTGCCGTGCCATGGGGGCGGATGTTGTGATTGCAGTGGATCTGAATACGCACCTTGTTCGCCCAAGATCACGGCGCCAGGAAGAAGTGGAGCCATCTGTCTGGCGTGAAAAACTGAGTGGTCTTATCGGGCCGCAGAAGCCTCGTCAGGAAGCACCAGGCATTATGGAGGTAATGGCAACCTCTATTCATATTATGCAGGATCGTATCACCCGGAGCCGAATGGCGGGGGATCCTCCGGATATCCTGTTAACCCCCCAGCTGTCGGAATATGGCATGTTTGACTTCAGTCGTTCGGTGGACGCGATAGCGGAAGGGGAAGCCGTTGTGCTGGCGGCAGCGGAAAGGATACGTCGACTGACTGGCATAGAGGCGGCTGGACCAGTGGAAGTCGCAGAACCGGCTTTGCCAGAATAGCAGGCTATAACGGGAAGCCGGTCAAGAATCCCATCCAGCTTTCATGTTATTCTGCAGTAAGCCTTGAGCGCTGACATATCAAAAATAATAACAAGCTTGTGCTAAAAAGGAGTTTTGCCATGTCTTTCCGCTGGCTGGTGACGTTTCTGCTGCTGTTTCAAGGTGCATGGGCCTGGGGGGTAACCCAGGATGATGTTTATGCCATGAAACGTCATGTGTTTCATATCGTCAGTGCATTTCACATTATTACCCTGGAAGCGGGCGATCAGTCGGCGATTGATCGTCTGGATCAGAAACTCGAGAACGCTGAAGCGCTTCTCGAAACATGGGTGGAGAAGGACGACACTGTTCTGGCAGCGGACGTTCAGGCGCTGAAATCGCGTTGGCTTCGTTTCAAAGAGCATGCATTGGCCAATGATATTCAGGACAACGGCTATACCAATGCGTATGCGATTGTCGATATCAACAAAAGCCGTGATGAGATGATCGCCCTGCTGGATAGTATCGAAACCACAGTACTGGCCGCGAATGAAGGGGATCCGTTGCGTATTCGTTTGCTGCAGCTCAGTGTGGAAATGGAGCAGCTGACAATGGCTTACCTCCTGCTGTCTACCATGGTTGGTGGTGCAGAGGGTATCTACACGGGGGATGATGATGTTGAATCGACCGATGCCATGGCAGCCGCCTTTGGCCAGCGTTTGCGCATATTGATAGAGCAGTCAAGGGACTCCAGCACGATTGGTAATGAAGCATTGGAGAAGGCGGGTAAGTTCTGGCATTACATTGAGCCGTCCTTGATCAATTTTAATACAAATAGCGTCCCAACGATTGTAGCGATGTATAACGACAGGATCGTAAGCAATCTACTGGGGGCCGCAACGATGCAGTAAATCCCTCCGGGAATACGGTGGGTAATTCTGCGATTACTGTCTTTCTTTCCGGTACGATCCGTTGTCTTCAGCAAACACGCCACCCGGTGCTGAAGACAACGGATTGTTGGAGAATTCTTTCTCCGGAACAGCATCCTCTCTTCCATGAAAACGTGTTTCCAGAAGCTGCTCAAATCGGTGAATCTGCTCTTCCAGCCTGTCCAGCAGGAAATCATCTTCTGACAGGTTGGGGATGGAAAGTTGCTTCATTAAACCAGTCATGCCCTTCTCTCCAGTTTAGGTGGTAAGCGTAGAACGGTATCGGTAAATACGCATGCAGGACCTAATATTGTTTCGTGATACCGAATATTCTGTTTGAGTGTAAAAATACTGGGAAGTGCTGTTCGCTGGCTTCTCGGTATGCTGTACGATGGACCCGAAAACAAACATCATGCTTTGCAGGTCGGGGCAAGGACGGGCTGTTCATGATCATAATTACTAACCGTAACTGCCTTCATGAGGAAGATGACCCCTGTCAACGATTTGGTGCCGAATTCAATACGCTCGGATCTGATGAATTGCGTGTCGCCATAGCTGACTATCAGGATGCACAGGGGTGGTCCCTGGATATTCTTGATGACACCTGTTTAATGAATGGCAAGCCCGTGCCTGCCAGTGAGTATGCATTCCGTTATCTTCAGCAACGCATGAAGCAACACCAGCGTAATTGCCTGTTTTATGTGCATGGCTTCAATAATGATTTTGCCGATGTGCTGGCAACGGCCCGTGAGCTGGAAAGCCTCTATGATGTCGAAGTGGTCGCCTTCAGCTGGCCCGCGAACGGACGGCAGGCGTTTGCCGGCAGGGCAGGTGGTGTTGCCTCTTATCTGAGCGATAAACGGGAAGCGACTCAGTCAGTCGTTGCGATGGATCGTGTATTAGAAAAGCTGTGCCGGTATTTGGGTTGTTATAACAGTGACGATGATATCTGTGACATGCGCCTGAGTATCCTGTTCCACAGTATGGGAAATTACCTGTTCAAGTGCCTGTTCAAATCCGGTGTTTTCCAGGGGGAAACCGGCGTTTTTGACAATGTCATTCTCTGTCAGGCGGATGTGAATAATCTTGATCATGAACTGTGGGTAGACCGTATCGCCTTCCGGCGCAGGCTCTATATCACCATAAACGAAAATGATTATGCATTGGGCGCCTCCAGGATGAAGTTCGGGCAACGCCAGCTGGCCCGGCATGGCCATTTCAGCACAAATCTTGTCGCCAGAAACGCCTGTTATATCAACCTGACGGAAGCCGATCAGGTGGGCATGTCGCACTCACCGTTTGATCATGCGACAACCTGTCAGAATCAAAAGCTGTATCAATTATTTCGGTCACTATTCAATGGTGAAACCGTAGAAAAACGGCTGACGTTTGACAGCCATTGTCGTGCCTATGAGTTATAGCGATCGGGTTACGGTTTCAGGCGTTGATAGCGGATGGTAAAACGGCTGACACCGACGGAGTCTGGTGGCGTGATCGTTACGCTCATCCGGTCACCGTCGAGTTGCAGCTGGATGGCTTCAGTGCCTTTCATATCCTGACGATCCAGAAGATTTAGCAGCAACAGCAGGGTGAAATCTTCCATATAGGGATTGCGTCCCCGCTGGAACAAAAATCGTCCCTCTTTGCCGCTCCCCTCATCCAGCGATAAGCGTCCTTCAGCATGGTAGGTGCTTTCCCGACCCACGCCTTGGTTGGTGCTGTAGGCAGTGCCTTCGAGAATGACGTTGGTATCCGCTATGGTCAGGGTTTCAACCACCTTTTCCGGAAAATTGTATTCCGCCGGAATGTCTTCGAAGAATGTGAGCACTTTCAGCGCCAGTTCTTGCTGGGTTGGGGTGCTGCCGGTTCGTTTCCAGGAGCCTTGGATTGCTTGCAGCCATTCTTCAGCCGACAAGGAACGTGTAGTTGTCTTTACGGCTTGTGATTGACTGACGGGTTTGTCAGTAAAATGAATAACCCCATTACTATCCTTCCAGCGATAGACTTCACCGTGCGCAAAGGGGCTGAGTAATACTGAAAGCAAAACCAACCATGGCAGTTGTCGTACTGTCATGGTTGGTGTGCGGTGTATCGGGCTGAAAAAGATCATTACATCAACTCATGTATTGATTTTCAGATCCGGATATCAATGACGGTGGATCAGGTATGGATCCAGTGCCGCGCCGCGGAATTGCTCCAGCTTTTCGCGATGGTGCTTAGCAGGTTTGGAGCGATGCACTTCAACCTCGGCCCGACGGTTCTGGGCACGTCCCTCGCGGGTACTGTTACTGGCTACCGGAGAACTTTCACCTTTACCTTCCACCTTAATGGATGCAGACATTACGCCTTTGCTGACCAGGTAGTCGCGCACGGCATTGGCCCGCTTGACGGACAGGCTCTGGTTATAAGTAGAGGCACCGATGTTACAGGTGTGGCCGGCGATCCGGATTTCTGTGTTGGGTCCAGCCATGTCTGCGACTTTATCCAGGGCTTTCTTGTCATTGCTGCCCAAGCGGTAAGAATCGAAGTTGAACATGATCTTGGTCTGGTCTGCGACAGTTGACTTGGCTATGTGATGACCGCTGTCTTTGCTGTCAGAGCCGTCGCTGTCACCCGCCATGGCACAGCCTGCACCACCCACCAGTGCACCGGCGGCAAGTCCGATACCGGCAGTGGCTGCACTCTGCGCTGCACCACCGAGACCCCACAGCATACCACCAGCCAGAGAGCATTTCGTCCAGTTGGCATTGCCGTTGTGAGAACTGGTCGTTGCACAACCTGAGGTGATAAGAACCAGGGCGAATAACCCAATCATTCTTAATTTACTTTGGATCATTGCAAACATCTCCTTCCTTGGATCAGTTACTTACTACGTTATCCAGTAACGAACCCGATCTGAGTGGCCCTGATGTTGGTTACACGGGAGCCGTGGCTTAAAAGCGGGTTGTATCAACGAAGAGTATAGGGGACTGAAAAGGCCAGATTCGGACTTGGGGCCTGAACATAAAGGAAATGTTGATGATTTGACGCCCGCCAGTGTGCTACGGCGGGCATTTATAGGGGAGTGTCATATCCGGGACGCTGCCTGATTACAGGTCCTGGTTTTCAATCCACATAGAGATCCTGAAACAGGTTGTCTGCCTGAGAAGGGTCGCAGGCATATTGGCTGAAATCGGTGACGCCACGTTCCCTGAGCAGATCTTCATCCAGTAGCGTTTGACCCGTTATGGCGAGTGCCTGGGTTGAGAGAATCTCATAACCGGCATCCGCCATAATGGCCGGTTTACGGCTGCGGCGCATGATGGCATCGCCACCGGTTTTTTCCACGGCGGCTGTTGCGATAGAGGTGCGGGGCCACAAGGCATTGACGGCGATGCCATAGCGGCGGAATTCACCCGCCATCCCCAACGTCAGAAGGCTCATGCTGTATTTTGTGACGGTATAGGGAATATACGGGGTCAGCCACTTTTCCTTCAGGTTGATGGAGGGTGACAGGTTAAGGATATGGCCATTATCAGACTTTTTCAGCCAGGGGAGTGCGGCCTGTGAGCAGAGAAACACCGCCCGGGTATTGATCTGATGGATCAGGTCAAACTTCTTGAGGGGCGTATGCTCCAGAGAGGTCAGGCTGATGGCGCCGGCATTATTGACAAGCGCATCAATGCCACCGAAGCGGTCGGCAGCCTCCTGAACCATGCCTTTCACCTGGGACTCATTGCGAACATCCACCTGGATAGGCAGTGCCTGCCCCCCGGCTGCTTCCACTTCCTCTGCGACCGTATGAATGGTGCCGGGCAGGGAGGGATGCGGATCCGCCGATTTGGCGGCAATCACGATATTGGCGCCATCCCGGGCACAACGCAGCGCCAGTTCCCGGCCAATACCGCGGCTTGCGCCCGTGATGATGATGGTCTTGTTCTTCATGGACATCCTGGTTGCTCCGTCAGGGTCATGTGGACAAGTCTGTTATTCAGACAGGTTATTATTTCAGAATCAGTTTCAGTGCCATCTCAGTCAGGTCGCTGAGTGTCAGCGCACCACTTTCCTTATACCAGTACGTGGTCCAGTACAGGCTCCCACTGAGAAAACGACGTAGAACAAAAGGCTCTATTCCCGGTTTCAGGTGTTCAGTGGCACCAGTAAACTCCGTCAGCCAGAGCTGTTCATAGGCTTCCCGGATGTGTAAGAGCTTCTGTTGATTTTCCGGTGACAGTGACCGCCACTCGTAGACCAGGACTGCCAGAGCATGCCCGTTCTCACCCTGGATGGATTCGAGTTCACAGCGGATCATGGCACGCAGGCGTGCAACTGGCGTGTCGATCTCGGCCAGTGCTGATTCCATACGAACCAGAAGGCTGTTGACGCTTTCCTCCATCACCGCGCCGAGGATATCGTCCTTGGTCTTGAAGTGATGAAAGATACTGCCGGAGAGAATGCCCACCGCATTGGCAATATCGCGGACGGTGGTGCGGTCATAGCCCTTGGTTCTGAACAGCTCGGCAGCAGCCTGTAACAATTTGCCCCGGGCGCTGTCCGGATCAGTCAAAGAGGTCGTTCGTTGTTCCATTATCGGTAGTCCATGGTCAGGCGGCGGTGTCCGGTTCAATCGTGGCCAGCAGTTGACGGCTGCGGACCTGTTCGCCGGATGCCACTTCCAACGAGCAAAGGATACCGTCGCAATCCGCTTTCAAAGGATGTTCCATTTTCATGGCTTCCAGCACCATGACTGTTTGGCCGCGGCTGACGCTTTGTCCTGCCTCGACCAGCACATCGACAATCAGGCCGTCCATGCTGGCTTTGATACGTCCGTCGCCGGCCTGGTCTGAGCTGCTTGCCGGCAGCAGGGTACGGTCATGGAAGGTGTAGTCACCCGCCGCCGTTGATATATACAGTGCGCCAGCCTGTTTGCTGAAGGTGACGGTTTCCCTGACGCCATCAATCCGGAGTGAGATTGTGTGATCTTTGCTGTCCAGAAGTGCGATAGTGAAATGCTCACTATTGACTTCAACCCGATACTCTCCATCGTGTTGAGTGATGGTCACGGGTGTTTCTTTGTCATCACAGGCCAGTGTACAGCATCGGCTGGACACTTCAGTGCTGCGCCACCCGCTCAGTGAATTTTCCCCGCTGTAGTGAGGGTGCATGAGAACCGCAGCGATCGCTAACAGCTGTGTTGAGGGCGATTGACTCCGTTCTGCCACCGCATCGCCATACTGTTCAAGAAATGCCGTGGTCGCCTCGCCATTGATAAAGGCTTGGTGGGACAAAATAGCGGCCAGCCAGCTGCGGTTGCTCTTGATACCTGCCAGTGCGGTATCTTCAATAGCGCATACAAGACGACGACGTGCTTCTTCCCGGTCTTTCCCCCAGGCAATGATTTTGGCGAGCATCGGGTCATAATGCGGTGTTACGGAGCTTCCCGTGGCTATACCCTCATCGGTACGGATACCAGGGGCCTCGACGGGTTGCCAGCGCTGGATAACGCCTGCCTGAGGCATGAATTGGTTGGCAGGATCTTCTGCATACAGTCGAACTTCAATGGCATGGCCATTCAGGGCAATTTCATCCTGCCGCAGAGACAGTGGCTTGCCGGCGGCAATATCCAGCTGCCAGGCGACCAGGTCGGTACCGGTAATCAACTCAGTGACAGGGTGTTCGACCTGCAGTCGGGTATTCATTTCGAGGAAATAAAACTCGCCACTCTGGTCCAGCAGGAATTCCACGGTACCCGCGCCGATATAGTTGCAGGTTTTGGCCGCTTGAACCGCAGCTTCCCCCATACGTTGTCTCAGATTTGAATCAACGGCCGGTGATGGGGCTTCCTCGACGACTTTCTGGTGTCGGCGCTGAATGGAGCAATCCCGTTCCCCGAGGTAAACCGTATTGCCCTGCTGGTCAGCAAAGACCTGAATTTCCACATGGCGGGGCTGGAGGATGGCCTTTTCAAGAATCAGCTGGCCATTGCCAAAGGCATTTTCGGCTTCACTGCGGGCGCGTTCCAGGGATTCTATCAATGTGCTCTCATCATGAACCAGACGCATACCGCGACCACCACCGCCAGCGGATGCCTTGATCATCAGTGGAAAGCCAATAGCCATGGCCGCCTTCTCGAGGCTGTCGTTATCCTGCTCATTGCCTTCATAGCCAGGAATGCAGGGAACGCCTGCCGCCTGCATGGCGATTTTGGATTGTCGTTTACAGCCCATCAATTCGATGGCGTCCGGACGTGGGCCGATAAAGACTAAACCTGCTTCGACACAGGCGCGGGCAAAAGCCGCATTCTCTGACAGAAAACCGTAGCCAGGGTGAATGGCATCTGCACCGGTGCGTCTGGCGGCCTCGAGGATGTTATCCGAACGAAGGTAGGATTCCCCGACAGCCGCTGGACCAATACAGACAGCCTGATCAGCCATAGTGACATGCGGTGAGTGGCTGTCAGCTTCGCTGTAAACGGCTACCGTTCGATAACCCAGGGCTTTGGCGGTACGCATGACACGTACCGCGATTTCACCCCGGTTGGCGACCAGTATTTTGATGAATACGGTCATGCTTCACTCTCCCGTTCTGCCGCCCACGTGGGTTTGCGTTTTTGCATAAATGCCGTCGTTCCCTCAACCCCTTCTTCCCCCTGGATAGCATCAGAAAAGGCTCTGGCGGCATCATCCAGCAAGACGCCCAGATCGGTTTTGCCAACCGCCAGCATCAACTGCTTGGTGATGGCATTGGCTTTGGGCGCGCATCGTTTGATGCGAGACAGGGTATTTGCAAGAGCCTCCTCTAGCGACGCCGTTGAGCTGTATACGCTATGGGTAATACCCAGTCTTGCCGCTTCGTCACCACACAAGGATTCGCCCAGCAGGGCCAGGCGGCGAGCCTGGGTCAGGCCGATGCGTTTGACTACGAACGGTGCAATCTGTGCGGGTGGAATCCCAAGGGATGTTTCTGGCAGGGCAAAACGGGCCTCGCTATGCGCCAGAGCGACATCGGAGATGCAGGCCAGCCCAAACCCTCCGCCCATGACAGTGCCTTCCAATACACAGACGATCATTTGAGGTGCTTGCTCTGCCATTTCCAGGAGTTGACCAAAACACCGGTTCAGTGCGTAGAAAGGATCACTGTCGTCTTTGCCCAGACGTGCGCGGGCATTGGCCATATCCCGGATATCGCCGCCAGCGCAGAAATGCCCGCCACTGCCTCGGAGTATGATGGCTCGCAGGGTAGTATCCGTGCTGGCAGCCTCCAGTACGGACATCAATTCCTGCACCATGGCGAGACTCAGGGCATTGCGGACCTCCGGACGATTGAAGGTTACGAACAGCGCGTGGTCACGCTGTTCCAGCTGTAGGTATTCACAGGCTGGTAACGTCATGGCCATTCTCCTCTCAACCTTTCTTTTTGCCCGGAAGGGTGCCCATGAGCTTGCAGATGATGCCCAGCATGATCTCGTCGGCACCACCGCCAATGGAGGTCAGGCGCATATCGCGGTAGGCACGGTTGATCTGGCTTTCGAACATATAGCCCATACCACCCCAGAACTGGAGGCAGCCGTCGGGTATTTCCCGGCACAGGCGCCCGGCCTTGAGTTTGGCCATGCTGGCCAGCTGGGTGACGTCTTTGCCATTGATATAGGTTTCGGTCGCCTGGTAGACCAGTGCGCGCAGGGATTCGACCTCGGTCTGCATTTCGGCAAGACGGAAATGAATGTACTGGTTATCGATCAGCGGCTGGCCAAATGTGCGACGTTCGCGGCAATACTCGATGGTATCGTTGATGCACATCTCCAGCCCCTTGATGGCCATGGAGGCGCCGAACAGCCGCTCTTCCTGGAACTGCAGCATCTGCATCATAAAGCCCATGCCCTCGGCACCTATCCGGTAACGCTGGGGAACGCGGACATCATCAAAAAAGATCTGGGCGGTATCGGAGCTGCGCATACCCAGCTTGTTGAGCTTGTCGGAGAAGGTAATGCCGGGGGTATTGGTCGGGACGATGATCAGCGACTTATTTTTGTGCACTTTGTCGTCTGATGTATTGGCCAGCAGACAGATGTAATCAGCCTGTGTGGCGTTGGTGATCCACATCTTGGTGCCATTGATGACATAGTCATTGCCGTCCTTGCGTGCCCAGGTTTTTAGACCAGCCACATCCGACCCGGCACCGGGTTCACTTACAGCAATACAGGCCACTTGTTCACCGCGGATGGCGGGGGCCAGGAACTCTTCTTTCAGGTCGTCCGTCGCAAAGCGTGCCAACGCCGGGGTCGCCATGTCTGTCTGGACCCCAATGGCCAGTGCTACTCCGCCGGCACGGCTCAGGCCGAGTTCTTCGGCAAATACCATCTGGTAACTGTAATCCAGGCCCATACCACCCCAGGCTTCCGGTTTGGCTATGCCCAGCAGGCCGAGTTTACCGAGTTTGCCAAACAGTTCATGGGCCGGAAAAATTCCTTCATTTTCCCAGGTTTCCGCGTTGGGGTTGATCTCGTTGTCCACAAACGCTTTGACTGTGCGCCGAAGTTCTTCATGTTCCGCGGTAAATTTCATCGTCCTGTCCTGCCTTGATGTTGTTTTTGTTGACCTGACTGTCGGGCTTAAAAACGGCTGATGCCAAAACTGTTGCTGTTGAGTGTCCGCTGTCGACTTTCACGACAAATGTCCAGCACATAGGCCAGCACCTTGCGGGTATCCCGGGGATCAATCAGTCCGTCGTCCCACAGGCGAGCCGTGCAGGACAGTGCCGTAGAGCCCTGGGCCAGCTGTTCCGCCGTTTTGCTTTCCATCATATCCAGCATGGCGGGATCCGCAGGTTGTCCGCTGCGGGCCATTTTTGCCTCCATAACGATGCGAAGGACTTTGCCAGCCTGCTGTGCACCCATAACGGCTGTGGCGCTGTTGGGCCAGGCGAAAATGAAGTCTGGCTCAAATCCGCGGCCACACATGGCATAGTTGCCAGCACCATAGGAACCGCCAATGACCAGGCTGATTTTAGGCACTTGCGCATTGGCGACAGCCTGAATCATCTTGGCTCCATGCTTGATGATGCCGTTATGTTCCACTTCGGTGCCGACCATGAATCCGGTCGTGTTGTGGAGAAACAGAATCGGTATGTTGGCCTGGTCGCATAATTGGATGAACTGGGCGGCTTTGGTCGCACCCGCCGGTGTGATGGGGCCATTGTTGCCTATCAGTCCACAGGTATGCCCTTCAATCGTGAGATGACCACAAACGGTTTGCTGGTCATATTCGCTTTTGAAGGCGAGGAACTCGGAGTCATCGCTAATCCGTGCAATAACCTCTGCCACATCATAGGGAGTTTTAGGGTCGGCCGGGATGATACCCATCAGTTCTTCAATGGGGTATTTCGGCTTTCTAATGGGATGCCTTGTTTCGGGCTGTGCAGGGGGGCTCCATGGCAGCAGGGCCATTATTTCACGGGCGATGCGGATAGCGTCCTGATCATTTTCTGCCAGATACTCACCGGTTCCCGCTGACTGGGTATGCATTTCTGCCCCCCCCAGTTCTTCATCCGTTGCGATTTCACCGGTCGCCGCTTTGAGCAGGGGGGGGCCCGCCAAGTACATGGTAGCTTGCTTGCGAATCATGACCACGTAGTCGGACAGTGCCGGTTGATAAGCACCGCCGGCGGTCGCACTGCCATGAACGACAGTGACCTGAGGTATACCGGCAGCGGACATCCGTGCCTGGTTATAGAAACCTCTGCCGCCGGGGGCAAAGGTTTTTGTCGCATGGTTCAGATCAGCTCCACCGCTTTGGGCCAGCGTCACGGTGGGGAGTTTCTGTTGCAGGGCAATCTGTTGCAGGCGCAGGCGTTTCTCTAGCCCAATAGGGGTGATAGTGCCGCCTTTGACTGCAAAGTTATCCACCACCACCATGCAGCGGGTACCGGATACATACCCAATGCCTGCAATACAGCCGCCACCGGCACTGCTGCCGTCTCGGTCGCCATACATCTTATAGCCAGCCAGTGTCGACAGTTCCAGGAACGGACTTTCGGGATCCAGTAACAGGTTCAATCTTTCCCTGGGGAGCAGTTGGCCGCGTTGTGAATATTTTTCTTTTTTCTCCAGAGCCTTCTGATTGGGCAGGGCTTCCAGAGCGCGGAATGCAGTGACATGGGATTCCATCGCTTCCCGGTTACTGTGAAAAGCTTGGGAGGAAGGCTGTAGGGTGGATTCAATCGCCGGCATTAGTCGTCCTCGTTGGTGGCCAGTACATCCGGTGTTTCGGCTCGGTGAAAACCATTGAATGGTGTGTTGTTTTGCGCTTTGGCCTGCATCGGCCAGAGGCTGGTGCCCAGAGGGGCGCCACCATCTACACGAATGGTTTCGCCATTGATAAAGGCGCTGGCATCACTGAGTAAGAAGCAGATGGTGGCACTGATTTCTGATTCAGTGGCTAATCGTTTGAGTGGCACGCTGTCTTTTAGCTTTGGAATAATGGCTTTGACCGGACCTTCATAGGTATCGAGTCCGCTGGACGCTACCCACCCCGGGGCAACGGCATTAACCCGTACGCCATTGGGTCCCCATTCAAAGGCGGCGGTTTTCGTCAGGTTCACCATGCCGGCACGTGCTGCGCCGGAGTGTCCCATGCCGGGCATACCGTTCCAGTTGTCGGCGGTAATGTTGACAATGGCACCCCCGGTTTTTTTCATGCTCTGGCTATAGACTTCCCGGGCCATGAGAAAACCACCGGTCAGGTTGGTGCTGACAACAGCGTCAAAGCCTTTCTGGCTGATAGATTCTAAGGGAGAGGGGTACTGGCCGCCGGCGTTGTTGACCAACCCGTGTATTGTTCCATAACGGGATAGAATCGTGTTTACCGTGTCCCTGACGTTTTCTTCATTCCGGATATCCAGCGAATACGTGAAAGCCTGTCCACCGTCTTCTGTGATTTCCTGGCAGACGTGCTCGAGTTTTTCCGGCTTTCTGCCAATCAGGATCACCCGGGCGCCAAGGGCGGCGATTTCGTGTGCCGTACAGCGCCCAATGCCACTGCCGCCACCGGTGACAATGATGGTGCGGTCAGCAAAGAGGTTATCCCTGAAAACAGACTGGTAAGACATCCGGTACTCCCTGTTTACACTGTCGCTTGATGATGGATATCCCGGGCCAGTTCTTCAGGCACCGGAACCGGAAAATCGAGCAGTTGCTGAGCGAACGCTTTGCCCTGTGGATCCATTCGCAGACTGGCAACGCCGCCACCGCCGAGGCTGTTTTCCAGTAGGAAGTTCAGCGCATGAATGCCTGGCAGTTCCCAGCGTGTGACTTTCCCCTGCCCGGGATCCAGAACATGTTGCATCCAGTCAGAAACCGCAGTTTCTGTTAAGGCTGTTTGAATAAACGGCAGGTATTCTGGTTGACGGGCAATCACACCGATGTTGGCATGGTTGCCTTTGTCTCCAGAGCGGGCCAGAGCAAGTTTGATCAGTGGAACCTTGGTAGTGCAGGCAGGGAGTTCCGCTGTCGTGTTTGTAACGCTGCTGGTCTGGCGTGCGGCGTCCTTGTGTTCCGTATCAATGCTGACGGGCTGTGTTGTCTCTCCTGAGGTGACCGAAACAGCTACTTTTTCTTTATCCAGCAAGAATGAATACAGCCGTATAACAGGCCATACACTGGGCCTTCCTCCCAGCACACCGGTAATACCCGGAGCCATTGCGGTGGCCGCCTGGGCTATTTCACGGGAGAAGAGTTGCAGGGCATTTTGATTGGCGTGGCTGACGGAAATCTTGACGACGACTTCCCGGGAGTGTTGTTGCCGGGCTTGTTTGCCGTATGTGCTTTCTGTGCCCAGCAGTTCGATACACGTATCCTCATAGCGGCCAAGTCCGCGGGTTTCAAAGAGGTGTGAGGTTTTTGTCAGAATGGCCTCTGCAACCCGCTGTCCCTTTTGTGCAGCATCAATACCTGCCAGCAAAAAGGCAACGGTGCATTTGTAGCCTGCCATATAGGTGGCAGAAACCTTGTATTGCCCGGTTGGTGGCAGACCAGTTGCACCGGTGACACGTACGTTGTCGCTTTCAACCTGTTCCAGCTGCACCTGGCTGAAGTCACAAATAACATCAGGTAACAGGTATGCAGTGGGATTGCCTATCTCATAGACCAGTTGTTCTGCGACAGTCTGACATGTCACTGTACCACCGGTATTATCGGGCTTTGTGACAATGAATGAGCCGTCCGCATGGCATTCAATGACAGGAAAACCCATGTTGGCGTAGCCTGTCTCAACGCTTTCCCAGTCAGTAAAATTGCCCCCGGTGCATTGCGCGCCACATTCAATGATATGGCCTGCAAGGCTTGCCTGAGCCAGATGATCATAGTCGTTTGTTGACCATTGGAATTCATGAGCCAGTGGCGCGGTAACCAGGGCACTGTCGGCAATGCGTCCGGTAATAATAATGTCTGCACCAGCCTCAAGCGCTGCGATAATACCGGGAGCGCCGAGATAGGCGTTCATGGTTACCAGACGTTCCGGCATGTCGGCGCCAGTATCCATCTCGGTGATACCGCTTTGCTTGAGTTCGCCCAGTTGTGGCATCAGATTATCACCCTCAACAAGGGCAATTTTCAGGTCCAGTCCTGCCTCATGAATCAATGCTTGCAGGGCATCGCGACAGGCCGTCGGATTAACGCCACCGGCATTACTGATAACACGAATGCCTTTGGCGGCAATATCGGACAGTAGCGGTTTCATGACGTGACTGACAAAATCCAGCGCATAGCCGGCATCCGGTTTTTTCATGCGCGCCCCGGCCATGATTGACAGGGTTACTTCCGCAAGGTAGTCGAAAACCAGATAATCCATACGGGTGCTTTGTACTAGCTGTGCAGCCGCCGTTTCGGTATCGCCCCAGAAGGCGCTGGCGCAACCGATACGAACTGTTTTGTTATTTTTACGTGTCACAGTTCAGACCTCTCAGGTGGATCAGTGAACCATACCAAGCAAGCGCTTGGTATACAACGTTGCGCAAGAAAATTTCGTGCGATATGCCTTCATGAATACGTAGGCGTGATAGTGGTTATCTGCAAGCAGGTTTGGGATGTTTGTAGAGGGGGTTTTGGCAGGCTGCATACGACAACCTGCCATATAAAGCTCAGGCGCTCAGATTGGGAAGGTCAAACTGTCGTTCATTATCGATTTTGGTTTGCAGTCGGGTTTTGCGAAAATCGGTGGGTGATTGGTCAAATGCCTTTTGAAAGCTGCGGCTGAAGTGACTGTGACTGTTGAAGCCAAGTCGATAAGCAATTTCGGAAACTGATAAATGGCTGAGATTGCTTTGCAGCAAGAGTTTTCGGGCTTTTTTCAATCGTCTGGTCAGTACTTCCTGTCGAAAGCTGGTGTGGGCCCGTGACAGTAATTTGAACAGATAGGCTTTCGATATTCCGATAGCGTTTGCGATTCG
Organism: Kistimonas scapharcae; assembly: GCF_039540975.1. Taxonomy (NCBI): domain Bacteria; kingdom Pseudomonadati; phylum Pseudomonadota; class Gammaproteobacteria; order Oceanospirillales; family Endozoicomonadaceae; genus Kistimonas; species Kistimonas scapharcae. The sequence goes on along the minus strand of NZ_BAABFL010000480.1, from coordinate 26,602 downwards.
ATCCGGTGTTACCTCCGGGTCATGCAGTTGGTTTTCAATTTCTTCATAGATGGATTTCAGTCTTAATTGTTCTACGGTGGGGCGCACTTTTTCAGTGTTTTTGGCCGAAACGCCCAGTGTTAATCCGATCAAATGTGTCAGGTGTCCAGGAAGATTGTCCAGGACGTTGACGCAATCAATCGTTTCTAGGGTTTCCAGTAATGTCTGACAGTGATTTTTCAGGAGGAGTCCCATACCCTGATTGGCATCCAGAAGGATTGGGCTGTCTTTGGGTAATGAGTCTGAAAGCCCTGAGACCAACTCTCTTGGGATGGTCAGGTTCAAGGTAAGATGAGGTTCAAAAAAGTCGGCAGTCAGTGGTTTGTTCAAATCAAGTACCAGCCCCTGCCCTTGGCTGAGTCGATAGCGATTGTCGCCTTGAATAATGCCAAGGCTGTTATAGAGTGGAAAAATCAAAGCCAGTTCATCATTCGTACTTCGTGCTATTTCTGCTGCATTTTTTTGGAGAAGATGTTCCGTTACTCTAGCGGTGCTTAATCGTATGTCGCCCAGTTTTGCCAGATTAAGCTGGCCTTGAAATGCACCCTCGGAATATGGGGCAACAGTGAACGGCTGTAGTTTATTAAGAAGAGCCTCCCAGACGTCTATAGGGTCTTCGCTGGGGAAATCGTTGGTGTTGTGTGACGTGTACATCAGACTGCTCCAGTTGAGGCCGGTACAGCTGATGGCGTGTTGATTTATCACCAGTATACTCAGGGACAAAATCTAGTCCAGTTATAGACAAGCATTTCATCCGGAAAACGATGTAAATTTGACTCGGAGTTGAAAAACAGCAGTACAAAAAAATTGATACTTACGTTTGGAGGTTCCGATTTATGTCAGTGGGTGAAACATATTCATCATTACAGCTTGATCAGCGCGTAGAAGATATTCTGACTATGTATTCCGCAGGTGTTGTGGCCAGGATGGAAGATTGTTACCGTAAAAGCCTGCAATGGGCACATACAGCTGAGCGTGCAGCCTATCAGTTTGGTCTGGATGCGGGTGTTCAGGGGTGCGAAGTCAACTTTGGTATTTCTGTTCTGGATAAGGCGTTCCGTCGTGGCGTGAAGGAGACGATGGAGAGCTGTCATGATCTTGTAGCACGTAATGATGGCAGTATTGGGATGACGGGGTCTGTCATGCCGGCGTGAGGTTATCTAACCTTCTCTGGTAGTCATACAGAGTCGTCTGCCTGACCTGAATGCAGCAATGTAAAAAAGACTGTAGCAGGTCAGGAGACAGTTTAACGTTTCAAACTCCTCTCTCTTTTCTCCTTATCCAGTATTCTCTTCACGTCATCTCTTCAGTTGATGTTGTAGTCATGGATATTGTCACTCAGTCTTAACGGTTGCGGTGCTAATGACATTGTTATTAGTTTGCCATGTATTGACTCTTTACAGACTTTTTCTTGTCGGGCATGCTGGAGCCATCGCGGCTGACAGAGAATTACAAGCTGGTGAATATCGATTATCGCCTTGTCGTGTGCCAGGATCGGTTCCTGAAGATGGCTGATAACATCAATCTTCAGCAACTGGTAGAAGACTTCAACCGCCTTAGCGCCACAGCAGTGCTCAGTGGTCTCAAGGCTCGGAAGGACATCGTTCGCTACATTACCCATCGCATCGATCACTTTTCTGTGGTTGAGGATCTGGATACAGGCTATGAAGAGGCGCAGGGTGTCCTGAAAAATCTTGTCAGTGAGCTCTATGATCTCAAGCCGGAGGCGGTGGTGGCGTAACGTCGCTCTCGGTCGCGGGTGAAAACTCGACCATCAATTCAGGGGATAGGGATTCCAGTGAGGCTTGGATGGTGTCGAGGGTCGTGTCTGCAGGATAAAACAGCTTGGCCTGTATGCGTTGCAGAGCTTCCCCGGTATAGGGGGCAGACAAGGTATCCATTTGCACATTGCCAAGGCGAACCCTTTTTTCAGTCAATATACGGGCTACGTCAGATAATAGTTCTGGCGAATCATCCGCAATGACATTAATGGCGATATGCTTGTTATATCCCTCTCTTTCCTCTGATGGCTCTATCTCCACATGAATGCCTGAGTATTCAATAGCTTTCAGTGAGCTTTTTAATGCGTAAGTATTGTGTGGTTCGATGTTGAATAACATCATTCCTGTGAAATGACCTCCCATATGCGACATATTGCTTTCAATTGTGTGCCCATGATGCTGGGTCACGCTGTTAAAAAGTTGTTTTTCAATGTCAGGGAGATCGGGTCCGGTGGCGGTAAGGATAAAATGACTCATTAAGCGTATGTCCTTGAGATACGGCTCGGGAAGTATAGATAAAGAAATGGAAGGTATGCTGATGTGTCATTCTGGAGCCCGGCTGGGCTCCAGTGATAGAGGGTTACTGGGGGGGGTGTATATCAATGCCGATGGTTGATCCCGTATTGTCGATGACAACCGGTGCGCTGACAGGGACATTAGTGTCAGCAGGTATGCCGTTTCTTGGGATACCATCGATCTGGAGCCCGTTGGGGCCAGCGGTCATGGTTAAACCGTTAGGCAAGGCATAAGTCCAGGAATTGTCCGGGTTTTGGGTCAGAGTCGCCGTGACACCCTGGTTGGTCAGCGTATAGTTGCCATTCGAGCCGCCGACGACCACGCCATCGGGTGGAGCATCCAGCATCTGGGCAATGCCATCATTGACATGTTGCCCAAAGTCGAATGAGTAGGCGTTGTCGCTGGTGATCGTATCCAGTCCTAATGATTCCGCCAGTCCTCTCTGGGTCGCCTGGCTTTGGGCCTGTTGCGCTATGTCAGACAGTGGATCATCACGGTCTTCGCGGTGTTGCAGATCTCCATCGTAATAAGGCGTTGATGAGGATTCGTTTTTGGGTTTTACGGTGACAGTGTCCATGATATAGACGTCGCCCATTTCGTCACCGTGGAGTTGTTCCACGTCCCCGTGAGCGATAGGTGCAAGGGACATACTGGCCAGAAGTGCACTGTATCCCCAGAGTCTCGGTGATGAAAAAACTGACGTTTTGCTGCTCACAATCCCTGATCTCGCTATCGAATTGGTTTTTATTGTTCTGAGTGTAGCAGGGGGTATGTCCCATTCCGGACACCCTGGCAAGGCGCAATAAATAATTGCCCTTTTATTCTCATCCATTATGAATACAGCCGCTGATACAGGGTTTACACCACTGAATACTCAGGCAGTAAGCCGTATAATACGCGAAATTTTTTTCTCCTGACTATGTTTTCATTGCCTGTTCAGGCAAAAGGTATTGATTTATGACATGCGCGCCGCTGCGGCTGAAAAAAAATGCAGACAAACGTCTGCGGGCTGGCCACCTCTGGATTTACAGTAATGAGGTGGATACTGCCGCAACGCCGTTGGCGGGGTTTTCCGCAGGGCAGCAGGCGGTGGTTGAATCCTCGACGGGAAAGCCACTGGCTATCGCTACTGTCAATCCCAATACCCTGATCTGCGGGCGGGTGGTTAGCCGGGATACCCAGTACACATTGGATAAATCCCTGCTGGTGCATCGGATCAAGATCGCATTGGGGCTGCGGGAACGGCTGTTTTCTGAGCCGTACTACCGCCTTGTATATGGTGATAGCGACCTGTTGCCCGGTCTGGTGGTGGATCGGTTTGGTGATTACCTGGTGGTGCAGATCTCCACCTGGGGCATGGAAGCGGTGAAAGAGGACATTGTCGAGGCTTTGGTTAAAGTGCTCAAGCCTGCCGGCATCCTGTTCCGTAACAATGGATCCGGTCGTAAGCTTGAAGCGCTGCCTGAATATATTGAAACCCCTTGGGGTGAAGTGCCAGATGGTGTGTCACTGATAGAAAATAACACTCAATTTGTTGCGCCTGTACGGGATGGTCAGAAAACCGGCTGGTTCTATGATCACCGGCCGGCTCGGGCTCAACTGAATCAGTGGGTCAAGGGTGCCCGGGTGCTGGATGTTTTCAGTTATATCGGTGGATGGGGTGTTCAAGCCGCAGTCGCGGGTGCAGAAGAGGTGTACTGTGTGGACAGTTCTGCGACCGCGCTTGAATATGTCCATCAGAATGCGGAACTCAACGGTGTAGGTGAAAAGGTGGCGACGTTTGAAGGCGACGCTTTTGCTGCACTCAAGGAGCTTCATGCCGGCGAGCAGCGATTTGATGTGGTGGTTGTTGATCCGCCTGCGTTTATTAAACGTAAAAAAGATATCCGTGCCGGCGAGCAGGCGTATCGTCGGATCAATGAGCTGGCGATGCGACTCCTGAAACGGGATGGTTTGCTGGTGAGTTGTTCGTGCTCTATGCATCTGGAGCGGGATCGCTTACTTGATACCCTGCGTGCCGCCAGTCGTCATCTCGACCGTAACCTGCAGCTGGTGGCGGAATGTCATCAGGGCGCAGATCATCCGATTCATCCGGCTATCGCTGAAACGGCTTATATCAAGGCGTTATTCTGCCGTGTGACCGTTTAATCTGTCAGACAGAAAACAAGCAGCTTATGGTTTTTCCATAAGCTGCCAATGGCTCAGCGCAGGCTGATAATGGGCCAGTTCCTTTCCTTGGCAGTGGCTGTCAGCGTTTCATCCGGGTCAACTGCTACTGGGCTATCAACGATTTCCATCAGCGGCAGGTCGTTATGTGAATCGCTGTAAAAAACACTGCCTTCTAGCGATATTTCCTTGTTCTCATCCAGCCACTGTTTTAAGCGGGTTACCTTACCTTCCTGATAGCAGGGGATACCTTCCGGCTTGCCGGTATATTGTCCACCCTTAATTTCGACATCGCTGGCCAGCAGCAGGTCAATGCCAAGCAAGTGGGCAATGGGCTCTGTCACAAATCGGTTGGTCGCGGTGATGATCATCAACGTGTCGCCTGCTTCCCGATGACGGCGAATCAATTCACGTGCCTCTTTGGCAATCATGGGCACGATGCGTTCCTGAACAAATTCTTCACGCAGCTGGTGCAGCGTTTCCATGGAATGCTCAGTCAAGGGAGCGAGGCAACAGGCGAGGTGCGCCTTGATATCCAGCTTGCCCTGCAGGTAATCCTGGTAGAACTGGTCGTTGGATTTCCGGTAAGCCTGCTCATCCACCAGTTTACGATCCACGATGAACTCCCCCCAGGTGTGATCGCTGTCACCCGCCAGCAAGGTATTGTCCAGGTCAAACAGCACAAGCGCCATGTCCGTTGTTCCTCATTATTGGTGTTTCATGGCGGCATGGTAATCAAGAGCGGGGCGTGGGAACAGGCTTAATCGGAGGATTTTGATTCGGGACTCTCGTTCCTTAAGGGCAGTAAAAGCCGCGATGGTTTTATGGTTTGCCGAAGTGGCGGGAACTGTGAAACAATGCTTGGCAATAGTTTTTATAAGGTCAACCATGTGATTGATTCGGATGGATTTCGGCCCAATGTCGGCATCATCCTGGCGAATCGTCGGGGACAGGTGTTGTGGGCAAGACGAATCGGTCAGGATGCTTGGCAGTTTCCACAAGGCGGAATCAATGATGACGAAAGCCCCGAAGATGCACTCTATCGGGAGCTTTACGAAGAAGTCGGGCTAGAACGCGGGGATGTCAGGATACTGGCCTGTACCCGCGGCTGGCTGCGTTACCGGCTGCCCAAGCGGCTGGTGCGTCGGGACAGTTTTCCGCTGTGTGTCGGACAGAAACAGAAATGGTTTCTGCTGGAATTGCTGGGCCCTGACGAAAGGGTTCGTATGGATCGTTCCGGTTCCCCGGAATTTGATGACTGGCGCTGGGTCAGCTACTGGTACCCGTTGGGTCAGGTGGTCGCGTTCAAGCGGGAAGTGTATCGGCGGGCCATGAAAGAGCTGGCACCGCGCATGATGAGCCTGCACACGCAGGGGCTTGCCCGATGATACAGGGAGAATGCCGTTTATTGCGGATTCGCCATCTGGAGGACTGACACAGAAGGTTTGGCATGCTGACAACGTTGCGCAAGATCGTCCAGGATGTGGGTGCGGCACGGGATCTCCAGACCGCATTGGACGTTATTGTGCGCAGCGTCAGGGTGGCCATGCAGACGGAGGTCTGTTCTGTTTATCTCTACGATGAAGAAACCAGTCGCTATACCCTGAGGGCCAATGAAGGTTTCAAAAGGGAAGCGGTTGGCAAGGTCACGCTCGGGCGTTCTGAGGGGTTGGTGGGGCAGGTCGGTTTGCGCGAAGAACCCATCAACCTCGACGATGCGCCCTCTCATCCAAAGTACAGCCATATAAAGGGCATCGGCGAAGAAGACTATAAGTCTTTTCTTGGTGTCCCGATTATCCATCACCGTAATCTGCTGGGTGTGCTGGTGGTTCAGCACAAGGCCCAGCGCTGTTATGACGAAGGTGAGGAATCCTTTCTTGTCACCATGTCGGCCCAGTTGGCAGGGGTTATAGCCCATGCTGAGGCGACAGGTTCTCTGCATGTTGTGCCGGCCGGTAAACAGAAAAAGTCGGTTCGTTTCAATGGCGTTGCCGGTGCGCCGGGTGTCGCTATTGGTGTTGCCGTTGTGCTGGCGCCTCCGGCGGATTTGAGCGTTGTTCCCGAAAAGAAAGCCGATGATGTTGAGGCTGAACTGACGCTGTTTAATCGTGCGCTTGAAGCTGTTCGCAAAGACATGCGGGCAACGGCAGAAAAACTCTCGGATCTTCGCCCTGAAGAGCAGGCACTGTTTGATGTTTACCTGAGAATGCTGGACGACAAGGCGCTGGGGGCTGAAGTCTGCAAGCTGATCAAGGCGGGTTCCTGGGCGCAGGGGGCTTTGCGCCAGGTAGTGGACGAGCATGTCCGGCACTTTGAGATGATGGATGACCCTTATCTGCAGGAACGGGCAGTGGATGTACGTGATCTTGGACGTCGGGTGTTGTCTTACCTGCAGGAAGAAGAACAGGTCTCGATCACCTATCCCGGGAAATGCGTGGTCGTCAGCGAAGAGCTGACCCCGGCCATGCTGGGTGAAGTGCCACGGGAAAGCCTGGTGGGTTTGGTATCGGTACTGGGTTCAGGGAATTCTCATGTGGCAATTCTGGCGCGTGCGATGGGCATTCCCACTGTCATGGGTGCCGTGGATCTGCCTTATGACCGTATGGCGGGTCGAGAACTCATTGTTGACGGTAATCTGGGGCGCGTCTATTCATCTCCTTCCGTGGAAATGCTGCGTCACTACCAGAAAGTTGTGGATGAAGAGGAGCAGTTTTCCAAGGGGCTCGAATCCCTCAAGGATAAGCAGTGTGTCACGCCGGACAATTACCGTATTCCCCTCTGGGTGAATACCGGCTTGATGACGGATACGGTCAGATCCCTTGATCATGGTGCAGAGGGGGTTGGTCTGTATCGCACGGAAGTCCCTTTCATGATTCGGGAACGTTTTCCCAGTGAGCTGGCACAGGAAAAAATCTATCGTGAACAGCTAGCGGCGTTTGCGCCTCGTCCGGTCACGATGCGTTCCCTGGATATTGGGGGCGATAAGTCACTCAGTTATTTTCCCATTCGTGAAGATAACCCATTCCTTGGCTGGCGTGGTATTCGGGTGACACTGGATCACCCTGAAATCTTTCTGGTTCAGGTTCGGGCCATGCTCAAGGCCAGCGTCGGTCTGGATAACCTTCGGATTATGTTGCCGATGGTGACGGGGGTTTCCGAAGTGGAAGAAGCGCTTCATCTGGTGCACCGTGCACACCACGAAGTGAAGAGTGAAGGTCTGGATGTCTTGTTGCCGCCGATTGGGGTCATGATTGAAGTGCCGGCGGCGGTTTACCAGGTGCGCGATTTTGCCCGTCGGGTCGATTTCCTCTCCGTGGGCAGCAATGATTTGACCCAGTATATTCTCGCCGTTGATAGAAATAACCCCCGGGTTGCAGATCTCTATCACTCCTTGCATCCCGCAGTACTGCAGGCACTGCAGAAAATTGTTCACGATGCGCATCAGGAAGGAAAGCCCGTGGGTATCTGTGGCGAAATGGCGGGCGATCCGGCAGCTGCCGTGCTGTTGATGGCCATGGGGTATGATGTGTTGTCGATGAATGCGACCCAGCTGTTGAAAGTAAAGTGGACGCTGCGAAGCATGAAGCGCAGTCAGGCCAAGGCGATTCTGGATGATGTGATGACGATGGATAATCCGAGAATTATCCGTAGCACACTGGAGCTTGCGCTAAGAAAGCAGGGGTTGGATCAGGTGATTGGCGGACGATGGCAAGGCGACCCTGTCTGATCTTCCTCATCAGCGCTGCTGTTATTAGGCCGTTCTCATCGGTTCAGTCGGACTGATCGCCGTTGTTGTCATCCAGCCGGGCTTCAGCATCAATTCCCAAGCGTATCGATCTTCCATGACACCATCCGGCCCATAGTGTTGCTCATGCCAGCTTAACCGGCCATAGCGGTTAAGGATCAGGGCAGTGCTGGTCCGTGTGCCATAAACAGGGCTGCTGATAAAGCATGAACTTAGCAGGCGTTCCCGTGCCATACCGACGCCGGTGTCAGGGAGTTCCGTGTCTTCTGGCTGCCAGTCATCCTGAAGCAGGGCTATCAGGGCGGCCACATCCGGTGACGGTTTATCGTTTGCCTGGATAAAGCCTTCTTTCAGTCGCAACAACTTTGGCCACGGTGTATCCAGCAGGTGGTTGCTCAGTCCATAGGTTCCCGGTGAGAGTTGTTGTAGACTATTTCCGTCCGCCGTCGTTTGACTTCGATTGGTAAAGTACCAGAGTCCCGTATCATCGGCGATTAACAGGTTAAAACCGGCAAACTGCTGACTGGTTTCCTGCAGCGAATCCAGATATTCCTGAGCGGTCTGATTACCCGTCAGAAAGTCATGGGGCAGGGCACCACGGCTGATGGTGCCGGTTTCGCCCGGTCGCCTGAAGTTGGTGACAGCGGCAAAACGTCCCTGGGTATTGATACCCAGCCAGGTGCCACCGGCCTGTTTGTCGAGTCCGGCAAAGAGTCCGGGGTTGTTGGGCCAGTGATGGGCGGGAGCTGATGCACGTTGATAGAATTCATCACGATTGGCCGCTACGATCAGCGGCCATTCAGCATCGGGTGACCAGCGCAGGGCGATGAGACACATGCGATTCAGCCTTTTTATTGTGCGGTTGTTCCAAAACCTTTATTAATCAGGTTATCACAAGGTTCATCGCAGTGAATACCAGCCGGAGTGGAGATTGATATGTTTGTAATCGGATTCCTGCTGGCTGGCGCAGTGGCGGGCTTGCTGGCCGGTCTGTTTGGTGTCGGGGGGGGCATTATTATTGTTCCGGCACTGATTTTTGTGCTTCATCTGCAGGGGGTGTCTCCGGAAGTGCTGACGCACATGGCGGTGGGGACTTCGCTCGCGACAATCATTCCTACCTCATTGAGTTCCATATACAGCCACAACCAGAAAGGCGGTATTGACTGGAAAGCGTTCCGTTACCTGGTTCCGGGTATTTGTCTGGGTGCCGTATTGGGTGTTGCGACGGCCGTTCGTATCAGCGGGAGTCTGCTACAAAGCCTCCTTGGCATGTTTGCTTTACTGGTTGCCTGGCGGATATATCGAGGCGGCCGTCAGCAGTCGACTCGCAGTATGCCCGGTCCTGCACGACTGGGAGCCTATGGAGGAGGCATCGGTTATGTCTCTGCGGTATTTGGTATCGGTGGCGGTACGTTAACCGTACCGTTACTGACCCGCTATGGAATGGCGATGAAACGGGCCGTAGGAACATCTTCCGTATGTGGCCTACCTATCGCCATTGTTGGTGCCTTGGTTAATATGTTGCTGGGTTATGCAAACCCTAACTTGCCGGCATACAGTACGGGCTTTGTTTACTGGCCGGCGTTTATTGGCATCGTGCTGGCGAGTGTGCCCTGTGCACGGCTGGGGGCCGTCATTGCCCACCGGTTGCCTGCGGATAAGTTGCGTTACCTGTTTGCCTTGTTGCTATTGGTTATTGGTCTGAAATTTATTATCGGGAGCTGACGTTTGATTCAATATCCTGCCATTGATCCGGTGGCTATTGCCATCGGACCTGTACAGGTGCACTGGTATGGTCTGACCTACCTGGCCGGTTTTGCCATGGCCTGGTGGCTGGGCCATCGTCGTTGTCGGACATCCGGTGGTCTGTGGTCAGAGGAACAGCTGGGTGACTTGATTTTCTTTGCCGCGCTGGGCGTGGTGGTAGGTGGCCGGTTCGGCTACGTGTTGTTTTACCATTTTGACTATTTTCTCCGTGATCCGCTCTGGTTGTTCAAGGTCTGGGAAGGCGGCATGTCGTTCCATGGTGGACTGTTGGGTGTCTTGCTGGCCATGTACCTCTATGGCAGGAAACTCAATAAATCGTTTTTCCAGATGACAGATTTTATTGCGCCACTGGTTCCCTTCGGCCTGGGAGCTGGACGTATCGGTAACTTTATCGGTGGAGAGCTCTGGGGACGGGCATCGGATGTGCCCTGGGCCATGATCTTTCCCCGTGACCCCGAGCAGCTGGCCAGGCATCCCTCGCAGCTTTATCAGTTTGCCCTGGAGGGTGTTGCGCTTTTCTGTATTCTCTGGTGGTTTTCCCGTAAACCCCGGCCGCGAATGGCGGTGTCGGGTCTGTTCCTGCTGTGTTACGGTATTTTCAGATTCATCGTTGAGTTCGCTCGGCAGCCGGACAGCCAGCTTGGCTTTATCGCCTGGGACTGGCTGACCATGGGGCAGCTGTTATCGACACCCATGATTGCCGGTGGCGTATTGCTGATCTGGCTGGGTTATCGTCGATATCCCCTGGTGGATGGCGCGAACAGCGATGATCGCCAGTGGCTGGCAGCCCACGGCGAAGTCAGTAAATAGTTTGGGGCAAATATGAAACAATATCTGGACCTGATGCGTCATGTGAAAGAGCAGGGCGTCTACAAGGATGACCGTACCGGTACCGGTACGTGGAGTGTGTTTGGTTACCAGATGCGGTTTGATCTCAGCCAGGGATTCCCGCTGGTGACCACCAAGAAGTGCCACCTTCGTTCCATTATTCATGAACTGCTGTGGTTTCTCCGGGGAGAGACCAACATTGCTTACCTCAAGAAAAACGGGGTTTCCATCTGGGATGAATGGGCGACACCAGACGGTGACCTGGGCCCAGTCTATGGCAAACAGTGGCGTTCCTGGGAAGGCCCCAATGGTGAGGTGGTCGACCAGATTGCCAATATTATTGAGGAAATCCGGGCAAACCCCGACTCCCGTCGTCTGGTAGTCAGCGCCTGGAACCCTGTCGTATTGCCTGATGTCAGTATGAAGCCCCGTGAGAATGCGGCGAATGGAAAGCAGGCGTTACCACCCTGCCACTGCCTGTTCCAGTTCTATGTACAGAATGGAAAACTATCCTGCCAGCTGTATCAGCGCAGTGCGGATATCTTCCTGGGTGTTCCCTTCAACATCGCCTCCTATGCTTTATTGACCATGATGATTGCCCAGGTTTGCCATCTTGAGTTGGGCGACTTTGTGCATACGTTTGGTGATGCACACCTCTATTCAAATCATGCAGAGCAGGTAGAAACTCAGTTGGCCCGTGAGCCCTATCCCTTACCCACAATGAAACTGAATCCTGCTGTTAATAACATCTTCGATTTCCGGTTTGAAGATTTTGAACTGCAGGATTACCAGGCGCATCCACATATCAAGGCGCCAGTCGCCGTGTAAATGAAGATGTCGGTCAGGCGCTGAGGGTTCAGCGCCGGCCGTTGATGATCGTAAATCCGGAGCGGCTTTTTTTCCTCGGTTCCGGTGTATCAAACTGGTCGAAGGTGGGGGAGGGGTCTTCTTCGTCAAGGCGCATAATATCGGCATTCCCGCCCAGCATGACGATGACTGCCCCATCAATCAGACTATTACAGATGGTATGTACATAACCGTTGTCGTTAATAAGTGAACTGGCAACGAAAGAATCCACCTCTCCGCTTTGAATCAATCGATCCAGTTCGCCACTGGTTAATAGATCCTGCTGGTGTAAACGCAGTTTTAGCTGGTCCGTACTGGCAATAACTTCATCCGGACCATTGTCGCTGATGATCTGAATCTCCTTCACGGTTACAGCGATGCGTCGGCGAAGTTGGTTGTACTGCTCTCTCACCAGCGCATTATCGGAATGAATATGGCGTGCCATATTGCTATTCAGATGTTTCAGGTCTTTAACGGCTTCAATGAAATTACGGCAGGCCAGTTTTGTTGCGAATAGTTCGGAAGACTGATGTCTATCCAGCTCACCTTCCATGACACTGCTGTATTCAAGAATATCGTTGTAGATACCCTTAATATGCCGCTTATAGAGCTTGTTGATACCCCAGTCAGGCCAGGGGGGAACCCGGTCACTGGTCAGGGCGACCAGGTCACGGCTTTTCAGTAATTGCTCACTGTTAAGGTAAATACCAAAACAAATCAGGGTCACCGTATTGCGATAGAGGCGGGCACATTCCTGTTGCAGGGCTTTTAGTGCGGCTTCGGGATGATTTTGAGCTGCATCGGTGAGGTATATGGCTCGCTCTGTCTGACCATCCGGCATGCTCAGAGGCAGTGTGTTGCCTTCTTCTTTAGTAAGAAACATTCGCTGAAGTTTTTTAACCAGCTGAGGCAGAAATGGCATCAGGATCACTGCGCCCAGCAGGTTGAACAGCGTGTGGAACAGCGCCAGTTTCAGTGTGTAATCAGTCGCGGCAATCCCCAGAAGTGCGGCAAGCTCATCATTAAGGAGGATAAACAGCGGTAGCAGCGGAAGAATGATGACGGTCGCCACCATTTTGAAGACAAGGTGGGCAAACGCCAGGCGCTTGCCATCACTGCCAGCACTGATGGAGCCGAGAAAGGTGGTTGCGGTGGTGCCGATGTTGGAACCGATGCACATGGCCAGCGCAGCTTCATAGCCCAGTTGTCCGCTGGCCAATGCGGCGATAGTCAGCACCAGCAGGGCATGGCTGGACTGCATCAGGACGGTGAGCACCATACCGGCCAAGACAAAGGCGAGAATATGTCCTTCATCGCTATAAGCAGCTAAGAGTCCGCTGCCATTGCTGAAGGTTTCAAAGCCTTCTTTCACATAGTGGATACCGAGAATCAGGAAACCTAACCCCAGAATGGCGAACCCGCAGCCTTTCAGCTGGCGGTTCTTCTGCAGTTGCAGCAGGGTGCCAAAGACCAGTAGCGGCATGGCATAGGTGGATATTTTGACTTTCAGGCCCAATGTAGCGACCAGCCATGTGCCGAACGTAGATCCCAGGTTTGCACCAAACAGAATTCCCGTGCCCTGGATCAATGTGATCAGCCCGGTACTTAAAAACGACAGGGTGATGACAGACACCAGTGAACTGGATTGCAGAAACGCTGTAGAAAATAAACCAAAACTGAAACTGCCCGTTCGTGTACGTGTTGTACGGTTCAGCAGTTGTTCCAGAATACCGCCGGTGAAGACCTTGAACCCCTGTTCCAAACAAAGCATCCCAAACAAAAAGACAGCGATACCGGCGGCGATGACCTTGAAATCGGGGCTGATCCAGAAACCGTAAGCGAGCAGAATGAAGATGGAGGGCAATAATAATTTTTTTAGCATAATCCCTTGCCTGACAACCTTGTCCAATAACGATTCCTTGTTATTGGCTGTAAAACGATACTATCTGGTTATGAAAATAAGCTGTTTTTTTACAGTGTTATCTAGTCAGCTTAGCAACAGGAAAGGGTATTCGTCATGGTTCGCCGACACATAAAGGGCATGTTGCCGGCGAAATCAGAGGCAGATTAGTCGGCCAGTCGCGTCAGAACGCGCTGCAGGAGTCGGATGCGGGGCTCAATGGAGTCCAGTACCAGGAACTCCTTGTCACTGTGCATGGCACCACCAATGGGACCCAGACCGTCCAGGGACGGAATACCCAGGGCTGCCGTAAAGTTGGCGTCACTGCCACCGCCGACGGCCTGCCAGGTGATGTCGATATTTTCTTCACGACCGCAGGCTTCTACCAGTGCCATCAGGGCTTCAGTCTGCTCGCTGGGCACCATGGCCGGTTTGTGAGCCGTACGAACCTTTTCGATACGAATGCCTTGCAGGAACGGATTTTCCGCCAGTTCGTGCAGACGGAAATCAATCTGTTCGTAATCCGCGTTATTCCAGAAACGGATATCAAGGCAGGCCTTGGCATGCTCGGGGACAACATTGCCCGCACTGCCGCCGGAGACAACGCCGAAGTTCAGGGTGGTGCCGTTTTCAAAGTTGGTCAGTTTGTTGAGTTCAACAATCCACTGGGCCATTTCGGTGATGGCGGAAATGCCTTTTTCGGGCTCGTTGCCGGCATGGGCGGCACGACCGTGGAATTCGATGTCGTACACGGCCAGACCTTTACGGGCCTTGACCAGTGAGCCATCCGTACGGGCTGCTTCGCAAACGAGAACCTGTTTGCTTTTCTTCGCCATGGATTCAATGAAATTCTGGGAATAGATGCTACCGATTTCCTCGTCACAGTTCATGGCAACGCAGATCGCCAGTTTGTCGGTCATGGTCTGTGGCAGATGCTTTAAGGCGTAGAACGCATTGAGCAGACCGGATTTCATATCGGCAACACCGGGACCGTAAGCCTGACCTTCACGGACAGACATGGGACGTTCAGCCACGGTGCCCTTGGGGAAGACGGTATCCATATGGCCGACCAGCAACACATCATATTCGGTGGCTTCCGGCTTGTTGGTCACGCTCAGGCAGGGGCCTGCCCGGTCATCGACGTGATGACGGGTGACATGCCAGCCAATGCTCTCGTAGTGGGCCGTCATCAGGTCAGCAATGGCTGCAACGCCTTCCGGGGTGCAGGTGCCGCAATCCACATTGATCAGGGGCTCAAGATCAGAAAGATAAGCATCCAGACTGAATTCAAAGGTACTCATACGAGGTCAATCACTCATGGCGAGGGCAGAACGATTCTGCGTTACAGAAAACTGCAAGAGGCTAAAGGACTGGGGAAAACGAATACTGACGTGGATCAAGAAAGCGTCTGCGTCGCGTCGAATCTGTGGGCCTGAATCGACGCGACGCAGTCGTATAGTGGTGATCAGGACGGTGTCGTTTCGACGAATTTCCTGGTGCCGTTATAGAGTTCGGTATCGAGTTCACCCTCACTCTTGGCCACCAGGGTGGTGACCATCAAGTCGCCACTGACGTTCACCATGGTACGTGCCATGTCCAGCAGACGGTCGATACCGGCGATCAACGCAACACCTTCCATAGGCAGACCGACAGTTGTCAGTACCAGTGTCAGCATGATCAGACCCGCACCCGGAACACCGGCGGTACCGATGGATGCCAAAGTGGCGGTCGCAATGATAGTGGCATAGTCACCCGGCGTTAGCGGAACGCCAAACGCCTGCGCCACGAATAGTGCAGTGACACCCTGATACAGCGCGGTGCCATCCATGTTGATGGTCGCACCCAGTGGCAGAATGAAGCTGGATGTGCCCCGGGAGGCGCCCAGTCGCTGGCTGCAGCGCAGGCTGACGGGCAGGCTGCCTGCACTGCTGGAGGTGGTGAAGGCAATGGCCTGAGCGTCGACGATACCACTGAAGAAACGCATGGGATTCAGGCGTCCGATCAGTGCAATCACGGCGCCGTAGAAACCGTAGACATGTAACAGGCAGCCAATATAAACGGCAGCGATCACCTTAATGAGCGGCAACAGGACATCCATGCCGTAGGCGCCTGAAACCCAGGCCATCAGACCAAACACACCGTATGGCGCAAATACCATGACCAGGCCGGTCAGTTTATACATGGCTTCTGCCAGGCTGGTGAAAATCGCGATAGCCGGTTTACCGTGATCACCAATCAGATTCAGTGAAATACCCAGTGCGAGGGCAAAGACAATGATCTGCAGGATATTGCCAGTGGCCATCGCCTTAACCGGATTGTTGGGAATAATGGAGACCAGTGTATTGACAAGGCTTGGAGCTTCCTTAACCGCTTCCTGCTCTTTGGCAATGAGGTTCATGCCTTCGCCGGGCGCCAGGAAGTGACCGAGTGCAAGACCGATGGAAATCGCAATGGCGGTGGTCAGCAAATAAAAGACAATGGACTTAAGTCCGAGACGTCCCATTTTGCCGGTATCCTGCATCGAGGTGACGCCGACAATCAGTGAACAGAAGACCAGGGGCACTATTAACATCTTGATAGCGTTGACGAAAATCGTACCAATGGGTTTCAGTACGATGGCATCAGGCCCGATAATTCCCCCTGTTATGATGCCTATCACCATGCCGGCCAGGATTTTCTGCCACAGTGGCAGGCGGTTCCATAGACGCCATGGGTTCATACCCGATGTGGAGCTGGTACTCATCGTTCTTCTCCAAATGGTTGGTTCTCTGAAGCTCCTAACGGATAACCGGAAGGGACATTTTTCCATAACACCGGGATTTGGAGTTTAGTGAGTGGGGTTTGCTGGTAATATAAGTACTTTTCCCGTCCAATACTGTTTGTCGCTATCAACAACTGTACGTCCTGATGCCTGTAAAACTTTTTGCTAAAACCAGCGGTGCCGGTAAACCGGTGATTCTTATTCATGGTCTGTTCGGTGCAGGCGACAACCTCGGGGTTGTTGCAAGAGCACTGGCAAGTGACTACTGCGTTCATTTGCTGGACTTAAGGAATCATGGCGCTTCACCACATACCGATGTGATGGATTACCCTTCCATGGCTGCTGATGTGTTGGCCTATATGGACGACAATGGTCTTGATAAATCGGTCCTGCTGGGACACTCCATGGGCGGCAAGGTGGCGATGCAGCTTGCATTGGACGCGCCAGAACGCGTGACAGGGTTGATTGTTGCGGATATTGCACCGGTTGAATATCCAGCTTGGCATACCGATGTTTTTAAAGGAATGTTTGCGGTCGCTGAACACGAGATTCATCAGCGCAAAGAAGCCGATCAAATACTGGCGGGGCATGTGGCTGAGTCCGGTGTTCGTCAGTTTCTGTTGCGTAATCTCGTAAGAACACCAGAAGAGCGTTATGTATGGCGTGTGAATCTCACAGGTATTCACGGCAGTTATCAGAATATTCGCTTAGCACCCACCGGCGATATGCCCTATGAGGGGCCGGTATTATTCGTGAAGGGAGAGTGTTCGGATTACATCGATAGTGCACATCAAAAACAAGTGTTGTTACTGTTTCCAGCGAGCCAGTTAAAAGTGATTGGGGGAGCCGGCCACTGGTTGCATGCGGAAAAACCTGAATTGTTTAACCGGATCGTGAGTCGTTTTTTGTCAGGGCTCAACAGTTGAACCAACAAAGTGAGTAAAAAAGCGGGATAAGGATTATTCCCGCTTTGATAGATACAGAGTGGAATCAGTGTTGATACCAGTCATCGTCATCCTCATCAAAGAAATCAAGGTCATCGTCTTCCAGCTCGTCACCGAGTTCTTCCCTTAATTTCTTTTTCTCAAAGTATTTTTCAATACCTTTGTGAATGCTTTTGGATCGCTTGCGTTTTGAGCGTTGTTCTTCGGATTTACGCTTTTTCAGTTCCTGGCCATCCGTCCAGCCAAGTGCCTCATTGTCTTCTTCATCCAAGGGCCTGGATCGTCCCATGACTACGTCCTTTCCTTACAGCTACTATTTCCACTTTAGGCAATATTCTGGCGGGAAAGTTCCACGGCGTAATACGGTTTTCGCATATCCGGAAGAGGGCTTATTGTGGCGCTCTATGTTAGCTAAGAGGGGGAGTCGATACCACCTTTCAGAGCAGTCTGAGGGACGTCGCCCCTAGGCAAAAGGTAAATATTGCTCGAGAAGCTGACTTCGGGGTAGCGGGTAAGCTCCCGATAGTCTAATGCAGGGTGTTAGCTGCAAAGTTGGGGGGGACGGAAGAGGTCGTAATACCACTAACACGTTGATAGTGCATGGGATAAGCAATCTGAACAATAACATGGCGATTATTCGGCAGGTATTAGGTGTAAGGAGTTATATTTTCACATCTTAAAGTTATTAGCGAACTGACTCTAATTGGTATCTGTTGGACTTTTGCTTGGATTCAGCATCATTCATTAAACTTTGTAATGAATAGTTGTCTGGTTTTTTCCATCAAAAACATAGCCTGCATTTTTCTTTGGTGCGCAATATCTTGCCGTTTGGTTTCGTATCTTTTCTTTAAGAATTCTGCGGAGGGTTCCAGTATGAACTGTTTTTTCGCTTCTTTGATTGTTGCCGGATCTAGTTTAACTACCCAATATGGTTTGGGTTTGAAAGGGTGTTTGGCTACATGTCTTGTTACTCCATGTTTATCTTGAAATTTTAAAACCGGAAGCTCTAGTGCGCCGTTATCATCACAGTAACCATGTGCTTTGTATTCTGTGTGCTCTAGGTTAATGCCATCTGTTAGATGCTCTTCTGAAAAGCTTTTTGGATTTCCGATGATTTTGTTATCACCATCTAATCGATGTATGGAAATGTCATAGCTATTTTGATCATTACTATGAGTCGGCATAACGGTAACAGATTCGATAGAAGAAGGGTTTTTGAATAAAAAATAATTGTCAGTAACCTGAAGGATTACAGGTAGCTTAAAGTATTTCTGGAAGTATTCTTTGAAACTTAAACCTCGAGTTGTTTCTCGATCATCTTCACTCATAGATTGCAATACGGCTGTTTCAAAATCCTTTAAAACACGTACGTCAAGTATGGGTGTATGTTGACCGCAGTGTATTTTAACTACGGTCGGTTGTTCTGCTTTACTGGCATACCTGTCTGCAACAGGCCTTTCATTACTAACATAGATTCCATTGCCATAGACTTGTAGTTTGCGGTTGATACGTTTGTTTTTAAAAGGTAGTTTACCTTTGAGCAAATTTCTTTGATGTTTTCTTTCTCCGTGTGCTTCACCTCCTCTATAGAAAGGAATAGCTGGGTTCCAGTAAGTAGGGGGGGCTGTTTTTTGCAAATAAATACGCATAACTTTATCAAAACACTCTATTTGACGTTGATGATCAATATAGGAGTCAAATTCCATCAGTTTTGAAAGTGTGTGCCCATTGCCTACTAGGGTATTTTCTCCGATCACTCCTCTTGCGTGATCTTTAATTGCAGTATATGTAATGTCTATTCCTTTATCTGTGATGTCGTGTACAAGCTCTGATAGAGTGTGTTGAAACTCTTGTTGGCTAATGCTATCGATGCTTCGATTTTGATGCTTGAATTTGTTGGCGAGGCACTGTGCTAACTTTTCAGGCATTGCATCTGCAAATAATAGTTCTTCATCTTTTAGCGTTGTTTCCCATTCTTCTAAATCATCTTCATCAATAAAGTCATTTCTTTGCGACTCTATTTCAGTATGGTCTGCTGCGATTTCACCCAAAGAAAACACCTCATCGGGTGTTAAGGCTATATTTTGATGCGTGAATGGTACTCTTATATTACTATCTGAAACAAATTTACCACCATGATTACTGGTTTCGGGAACAGGCGGAATATAAGCTTTTCTACTCTGCAGAGGGTGCTGGTCTTGTGTGACACTTGTTGCTGGTGTGACTATGGGTGTCGAAGCATTTCCAGCAATATCTGCATCGTCATGTCCCTTTTTGCCCAGCCCCATGAAGAAGTCTGAAGTGGGTATAGTCGTTGAATTGTTGTTGTTACCCGGGCTGGCGGGAGGTACGACGGTAGGTCGTGTGGATGTCTTGGGCTCGGGATAACTCGTCTCTGGTGTTGCTGCTGGTTGTATAGGTGTGATCCTTCTCTCAATGATTCTTCTTTGAATGATAGTTCGTCCGAGAATTGTGTTATTCCCACAGCGGCGATGGTGCTCCTGTATCTCTGATAGTTCTACGGTGCGGCCAAAACAAAAACTACATAGCGCCTTCCATAACTTTGATGGGCGTGAACCTTCTTTTCTATTTAGTTCAAAAGACGATGCGTCGAGAAAGCGTAATTTGTAGCGGTTAGATGGGAGGTTAGTCAATGACATTTTCACTTCTCCATGTCACTTATGGTTTGACTTTGTTTTTTTATGAGTGATGGCTGCCGGTCACCCTCATCAAAGAAATCAAGAACGTCATTTTCCAGCTTGTCACTCAGCTCTTTTCTTAATTTCTTTTTTCAACGAATTTTTTCAATATGATTGTGGTTGCTCTCGGCTCACTTGCGCTTTGAGCATTGCAACTCGGGTTGGTGCTTTTTCAGTTCCAGACGGTCGGCTTAACCATGTGCTCCATTAGTTTTCTTTATCCCAAGACTTGGATCGTCCCATGATGACGCCCTTTTCTTACAACTCCTATTTCCACTTTAGGCAATATTCTGGCGGGAAAGTTCCAGGGCGTAATGCAGTTTTCGCATATAAGTGAGAGGGTTTATTGTGCAGATCTATAATGAGGCAGGTGCTGTTACCCCTTTGGTCGCTAATACCCCGTTTCAGAACGATCTGGCAGGAATGTTCCTGGGGCTAGGCGGTAAATCTAGCTAGAGAAGCAGCCATCAGACTCGAGGATGATTTCTCGATAGCCTGGTTGTCGGGTGTCGGCTGCAAAATCAGGGCTGGCCGGAAGGAATTGGACACACGTTGAGGGGGTTCCCAGCACCGTGACGCCGTTTGCCTGAACTTCAGCAGCCTGATGAGTATGGCCATGAATCAGCAGTTTGACCTGTGGGGACGTGGTCAGTAATTCCAACAGGTGTCGCCCATTTCTGAGGTTTATCGCGTCCATCCATTCGCTACCGACCGGTAAGGGGTGATGATGGGTGACGATCAGCGTGGGTCGATCAGGGGAGGCTGACAGGGCCGCAGACAGCCTGGTCAGTTCGCCGTTAACCAGTTCGCCGTGGATGGCGCCGGTGATCTGGCTGTGTAGGAGCAGCACCTGCCAGTCACCCAGTTGTACCGCTTGAGGGAAGTTGGCGGCAAAAGGCGTTTGGGCCAGTCGCTCAGGCTCGTCATGATTGCCGTACAGCCACACAAAGGGGATACCGAGTGTTTCCAGTGCATGCTGGCAGAAGGCATAAGAGGCGATTGAATCATCCTGAGAGATATCACCGGTCACCAAGACCAGATCAGCGTCTGCGCTGTGCGTTTTGACCAACGCCAGCACGGCATTGAGACTGTCGCGGGTATTGATCCCAAGCAAGGTGCCATCCGCATCACCAAACAGGTGACAGTCAGTTATTTGGACGATTTTGCTGACGCCGTGCCTGCCCAATCCTCACTCTCCATTCAGGCGTGAATCGTATCGTTACGGGAAGGAAGATTACCCGAAATAATAAGCAGAATCTGTTAATTTCTTGGCAGTACTGAAGAAGAATTTTCAGGGTTATTGCTCAATCGTTTCGAAGAGGTAACCGTTGTTGAGACAGTGTTCCAGCCAATCGGCCAGGAACAGGTTGAGTTGCTCCTTTTCGTCGGGATGGTACATCAGCGCGTTGGGGTAGTTGTAGCGGGGTTTGAAGTCACGCTGGCGCTGGGAACTGATGACTTCGGCCATGCGGACATCGTGGTAAAGGCGCACCTGCATTTTCTGGCAGGGCAGCCAGTTGAACCGGTTGTCTTGTGTAATGTCGATGACGGTGGTGTAACGGCTGCGACTGGTGATCTGAAAATGGACAGAACAGGTTTGCCCGTGGAAAGAAAAACCAATCATCCACTCATCCGAAGCATTCCCGGCGATCAGCTTCATCAATCGAACATAGTTCATCTCGCACAGCACATGCTGTCTCACCAGATTCACCTGGTAAGGTTTGCGGCGGTGTGAAAGCTGACCTATGGTTGCCAATCTGATTACGCTCCTGTGTCCTTGGTTGTCCAATTTACGCTGCACGAATAATGTCTTTTTCAGGTCAAGTATAGTCAGGTGAAACTATCACTTTTGGATTGAAATAAAACACGGCTGTGCTAATTACAGGGGTTTTTGATTCTGTCAAATTCAAAAAGTTTTTGGAAATTTGACAGAATCAATGGCAAAAAAGGTTTTTTACGCTTTGCTGTACAACTCGCTGCCTGAGGCTCGGAAGGCTTCCGCTTGCTCCTTCATTCCGGAATCCAGCGCTTTGCTGACGTCAAGATTGTTCTGGGCGGCATAGTCCCGTACTTCATGGGTGATTTTCATGGAACAGAATTTCGGGCCACACATGGAACAAAAGTGCGCGACCTTGGCACCTTCCTGCGGCAAGGTCTGATCGTGGAATTCGCGGGCGCGATCCGGATCCAGCCCCAGGTTGAACTGGTCTTCCCAGCGGAATTCGAACCGGGCCTTGGACAGTGCATCATCGCGTACCTGTGCCCCGGGATGACCTTTTGCGAGGTCGGCCGCGTGAGCAGCAATCTTGTAGGTAATCAGGCCTTCTTTGACATCGTCTTTATCCGGCAAGCCCAGATGTTCCTTGGGGGTGACATAGCACAGCATTGCGCAGCCAAACCAGCCGATCATCGCGGCACCGATACCTGACGTGAAATGGTCATAACCCGGTGCAATATCGGTTGTCAGCGGACCCAGTGTGTAGAAGGGGGCTTCGTCACACTCTGCCAGCTGTTTTTCCATGTTGACCTTGATCATGTGCATGGGGACATGGCCGGGGCCTTCGATCATGGTTTGAACATCATGCTTCCAGGCAATTTTGGTTAACTCACCCAATGTTTCCAGCTCTGCAAACTGGGCTTCATCATTGGCGTCGTTAATTGAGCCTGGACGTAGTCCATCCCCCAGAGAAAAGGCGACATCATAGGCTTTCATGATCTCGCAGATTTCTTCGAAATGGGTATACAGGAAGTTTTCCTGATGATGCGCCAGGCACCATTTGGCCATGATCGCACCACCGCGGGAGACAATGCCGGTCAGGCGTTTGGCGGTCATGGGAACATAACGCAACAGGACACCGGCATGAATGGTAAAGTAATCGACTCCCTGTTCGGCCTGTTCAATAAGGGTATCCCTGAATATCTCCCACGTCAGAGCCTCGGCGACGCCATTCACTTTTTCCAGCGCCTGATAAATCGGGACAGTGCCAATAGGGACCGGCGAGTTGCGCAGTATCCATTCACGGGTTTGATGGATGTTTTCCCCTGTCGATAAATCCATGACGTTATCCGCGCCCCAGCGGGAAGCCCAGGTCATTTTTTCCACTTCTTCTTCGATGGAAGAGGTGACGGCAGAGTTACCGATATTTGCGTTAATTTTCACGAGGAAGTTACGGCCGATGATCATCGGTTCACTTTCCGGATGATTGATGTTGTTCGGGATGATGGCACGACCACGGGCAATCTCATCGCGCACAAATTCCGGCGTAATTACGGAAGGAATGCTGGCCCCGAAATCTTGGCCGGGGTGTTGGCTGTCGAGAAGCCCCTGTTCCCGCAATGCTTCCAGTTTCATGTTTTCACGGATGGCGACAAACTCCATCTCCGGCGTGATGATACCCTTACGGGCGTAATGAAGTTGGGTGACATTGCGACCGGGCAGGGCTCGGCGTGGCGTGCGTATCAGACCAAACTGCAGGTGTGACAGTCTTGGGTCTTGCAGGCTGCGGTTGGCGTATTCGGATGTGAAGGCAGCCAGCTGCTCAGTGTCTTCCCGTTCCTCTATCCAATGTTTACGCAGGTGGGCGAGCCCCTTGCGAATATCGATTTCGACATCCGGGTCGGTATAGGGCCCGGAAGTATCGTAAACCAGCACCGGGTCATTTTTCTCACTGCCGGATTCTGTCACGGTGTCTGACAGGCTGATCTCCCGCACCGGTACGCGGATATCGGGCCGGCTGCCGGTCAGGTACACTTTCCGTGAGTTGGGGAAGGGTTGTACGGCCTGCTGGTCGGCCTGGGCGGACTCGCTGAGGAAACGCGGAAGATCACTCATTATGTCAGTTATCCCGGGGTGGTGGTTACGTTCTTGTAGTAATCTAACAGGCTGGTTTATTCATATTTTCCGATGTTGTCAACCTATGGTGCCAGCTACATAGCCACCGTCCGAGTGATGTGAACATTTTTTACAGGTTCCGCAGATATCTGTGGCGCATATCTGTTAACATCCACGCTTTTATCACTGTATGCACGCGCTGACCGGCTTGAAGCACAAAGCGTAGTTCAAATCGTGTTGGGCAGGTTAAAGCACCTGTGGAGAGTAAAGGAAACAGGTAATGGTATCGAAGCGCTTTTTATCCCTCCTGAGTGGTACGTTGCTGACATGCGCAATGACCGTTCAGGCAGAGCAGCCCATGGATCTGCTCGAAATTTATGATCTTGCGTTAAAGAATGACGCCCAGCTGGCGGCGGCCCGTGCGTCTTGGAAAGCCAGCACGGAAGTGGTACCGCAGGGGCGTGCAGCATTGCTGCCGAATATTTCCATGTCTGCCAATACGGCAGATAACCGATCTTCCCAGCTGGTTTCTACCCCCCTTTCCAATGTGGGTGGAGCCGGTGACCGGACCAATAACTGGAATTCCCATGGCTGGTCCGCCACCCTGCGTCAGCCGTTGTTCAACCTGGAATCCTGGTTTAACTTTGAGCGCGCTGAAGCACTGAGCGAGCAGGCGCGGATCCAGTTCAGCGTTGAGCAGCAGAACCTGATCATGCGGGTGTCTGAAGCGTACTTCAACGTGCTGCGTGCCCAGGACAACCTGGCCACTGCAAAAGCCGAAGAAAAAGCGGTTAAGCGACAGCTGGACCAGACCCGCCAGCGCTTTGAAGTCGGCCTGATCGCCGAGACCGACGTGTATGAAGCCAAGGCGGCTTATGACGCGGCCCGCGTTACCCGCATCCAGGGTACCAATGATGTGGAAGTAGCACTGGAAAACCTGACTACCATAACGAATGTCGGCGTACCGGCGATTGCCCAGATGGATAAGCGGATGCCAGTCAATACCCCGGTTCCTGCTATTGCGCAAGAGTGGGTGAATACTGCCATCGCCCAGAACCTGACGCTGGAAGCCGCGCGTAAGGGCGTGAATGTGGCCGAAGAGCAGCTGCGTGTCAGTAAGTCTGGTCATGCGCCGACGCTGAACGCTGTGGCCACCTATAGCCATATCAATGACCCGTCCACTGCGAATGCCACACTGGGCTGGAACGGCAAGAGCAACAATACCGTTTACGGCCTGGAACTGAGCATGCCGATCTTCTCCGGCGGTGCGACCAGCTCCAAGGTGCGTGAGTCCGGTTACCGTCTGGAAGAATCCCAGCAGACTGTGGACCTGACACTGCGTCAGACCACCACGAATGCCCGTAACCTGTATCGTACGGTGAATACTGATGTGGATCGCATTGAAGCTCGTTGCCAGGGTATCGTTTCAGCGCGTAGCGCGTTGAAAGCGACGGAAAGTGGTTATGAGGTTGGTACCCGGAATATTGTGGATGTATTGAATGCTCAGCAAGTGCTGTATTCCGCACAGCGTGATTATTTCAATGCGCGGTATGACTTCATCATCAACACCCTGAAGTTGAAGCAGACTGCCGGCACCCTGAGCCCGGAAGACCTGCAGGCGCTTAACGAGTGGATGACTGGTAATCCGGAAGAGGGCATGACTGTGCCGGTTTGTACTGGATAACCTTTACTGGAAAACTTAAATATAAAAAAACCTGCCAGATGTTATGGCAGGTTTTTTTATCACTATGAAAATTCCATTATATTTCCTCTGTGTCACTTTTTGATTCTTCAGATTCTGAAATACCCTCTAGGGTTTGCTCCCTATTACTTTCTTCGATTTCAAAAGGGGAGAGCCCGTCGGGTGAGCTGCTGCCGTTTCTTTCATTATCGCTACCCATCGGAGAAAGTCTTGGAGAAGGTGTTAATGATTCATCATAAGCAAACACTTTCATCTGTTTTCTTTGAAAGCTTGCTTTGGGTAAGGGTGCTGCTGCCTCGGTTAATAATTCAGATGGTTCATGGTCAGGAGATTTACTCCCTTCATGCTTAGGTTCATCGAGGATGCGTTCATGGCTAGTGGCTGGGTTTTTTCGTGTTTTAGCCTCGATGGTACCCATCGAAGTTTCTTTGTCAGCTGAATGTGAATCTCCTGATGATTCTGTTTCGCTGCTAAACTCAGGAAACAACGACAGTGATGAGGGGAAGCCCAGCTTAGATTTGCTCTCTGCGCCATAAGAATCAACCTTAGATTTTTTTCTTTTGGAATATGCAGCATTCAAATCCAGACTTGGTGCTCGTTCTTGTAGATTTAGGACTGGAGCACGAAGTGAATATTTACCTAAAAAATTTGGGGATATTGTGTTTCGGAAGTGTATAAGACCCGTATCGTAGGGGTAATAAATTTCAGGGTCGCTATGAGCAGATGAAGGCGCTTCTGTTGATGTCATTTCCTCTACACGTCGTACTGAAGGATATAGAGAATGCTTTTCCTCTGGTGTTAAAAATTCAGCTTGCTTGAGGCTCTTAGTTTTTTTTCTCGGGTGCCGTAATTGTGGTGCGCTGCCAGAGCTTGTCATACTTATATCTTCCCAGGCTTGAGTGATGGCAGGATCACTACTGACTCTCAATAGATTCAGGGGCTTTTTAGGAAAAGCTGCTTCCAAATCCTCATTCAACTTTTGGCGAATGGCAGTGCCCCCTGTGCCAGCATAGTTGTCGCCTCTTCTGAAATTTCCAACTTAAACAGGGGGTGGTCAGTGAGTAATCAATGACCCG
>NZ_BAABFL010000479.1:0-74539 GCF_039540975.1 Kistimonas scapharcae | reverse complement strand
GGCTACTTGGCACCTTTCAAGTATGAACAGGAACTTGCCAAGGCAGCGTAAAAAAGTGTCCGGAAAACTCTTGCCAGATCAGCTTTACATCTGGGTGTAACTCAATCTAGATTAATACTTATTCCAATTATAATGCGTTGAGTCGCAGTCTTATGTCTCATGGAGGGGGCAGGACTATCGTGAAAAAGAACAATTTTCCAGCAAAGGGTTACAGCCTGATTGAAATGATGTTTGCTGTTTTGATCATTGCTGTGATCCTCGCCTATGCAATGTATGCCTATCGGGATTTTACCGATAAGGCCAAAATTGAAGAGGCCGCCAGGCTGGCTTATGAGATGCGGCAGGGTATCGATACCCATGTTGTTAGCAAGCGTAAGTTTCCTCCATCAATCCTCAGAACTTATGCAAACATGGAGTATGTTGAGAAGGCGGAGGCTATTCAGGATGGTGATGATGCCTACAGGATCAATGTTTTCTTTAAGAAAGATGCATTTCCCGGTAGTTCACGTCAGCAAGTGTTCACGTTATATGGCAACCTTATTGGCTCTGAGATGGAATGGGAGGAGTGTGGCCGGGAATGTGTTAAGAATGATGTCGATATCCCTCCCGTGCGACCGGCTCCAGCGCCTACACCAGGACCCGGGTCGTATGGTATAGGTGTCGCGGTGGCACCGCCGCCGCCGCCGCCGCCGCCACCGCCACCGCCACCGCCACCGCCGCCACCGCCGCCACCACCGCCGCCGCCACCGCCGCCGCCGCCACCGCCGCCGCCGCCACCGCCACCGCCACCGCCACTGCCACTGCCACCGCCGTCGGCAAAGCCTCCTTCAGTGCCTGATCCTCAGACCGGCGGGGGGTATATAGGCAACAAGCCAAAAGAAGAACCAGACTTCAAGCCAACCTATGTGAAAATCTGGATGGCGATTGGTAGTGCTTATGTTGGGCGTATGAGGGTTCATTACAGGGATGTTGGTACTAAAAAATGGACGTTTCATGATCAATCACACCCAAAAGGGGCATTTTCAGGGGGATATATCACCGTACCGGGCGGCAAAAAACAAAAGGAAATTTTAGTGGATGCGCAGGGCCTTGTTGGGGGGTCAGGATGGGAATGGGGTGTGATCAAGTGGAGAACTGTAAGAAGGTTTGAGTTTAAAGGTTCTGGCCGCTACACAGAAAGAAAAAAATGCTTTGCTATGCATGGTGATGCTTATCGGGGGGTCAATACTTATTACGCGAATGAGGATTGTGTGTATAACAAGAAACTTTATGGCATGAATGACTATAACGAAGGTATCGTATTATCACAGCCAATAATGCAGGAAGAATGAGTTTGTAACGCCATTCAATAAAAAGTAAAGACGGATGGCGAAAAATAAAGGAATTTAGATTTAAAGGGTCAAGCCGCTACGACAAGGTGAAGAAATGCTTCACTTTGCGTGGGGATGCTTATCGTAAACCTTATGGATACTGGGGTGAGGAAAAGGGGTGTAAATAAGAGGGCTATGAGTCTGATGTTTTCCATAATTAATCGCTTGATGATTGTGGAGTAAGCTGATCTCAAGTCGACCATGGAGCTGGCAGCATTATCATGCTGCCAGCTCCAAATATTATGCAGGTTTGTTAATGGAATGACTGATCGATTGCAAAGATTCGTTGGTTTGTTCTTGTTCTTTACGGCTATTGTTGTTTGGGCTGAAGATAGGGGGCATAGCCAGTTAAAAACGGTCGAGAGTCTCAACATTGATGGCCATAAACTTGAACAGTTATCAGACACTCAAATGGACGCATACCTTAGAATGCGTTCTGGTTTCTCCAGCACTCAATTAACGCGTAACCGCTCAAGATTCCCCTCCATCACGCATTCAAGGCTGGCACAGCTCGGTCGCGAATTATTTTTCAGTAAGAGCCTGAGTGGCAACCAGGATGTTGCCTGTGCCAGCTGTCATGATCCACGGTTGGGTGGCGCCGATGGCTTGTCACTTCCCGTAGGCGTGGGGGCAATTTCTCCGGATATTGTCGGTCCTGGGCGTCGGCATGATGGGAATTACCACATTGATCCCGAAGCGGATGGTGGTCCCAATGTTGAGCGAAACTCACCGACGACTTTCAATATCGCGTTTTATGATCGTGCTCTGTTTTATGACGGGCGTGTTGAAGCCATTGAGCAATATTTTGGTATGTACCGGCCTACACAACAGCCAGCCCCTAATGGACAGGATGAAATCATCAGGACTCCAGACAGTCCGTTTGGTGGGCAGGATCCTGAATCCGGTGCAAACCTGACGGAAGCACAGGCACGCTTTCCCGTTGTGGCATTGAATGAAATGCGTGGCTTTTCTGTATCGATGGTGGGGGAGCATGGTGAGGTCAGGGATTATCTGGAAAGGCGCCTGCAGGGAAAAACCGGTGAGTTGAAGGACAATGCATGGCCTGCGCTGTTTCGCTGGGCGTTTGATCAGCCAGATGCGCCTGTGGAATCAATCATCAATTACAAAAATATTGCTAAGGCATTGGCAGAATATCAGCGTTCCAAGGTGTTTATTGATTCCCCTTGGCGACGCTGGCTTTCAGGCGAGGGCGACCTTAGTCAGGCAGCGAAACGGGGAGCTGCTTTGTTTTATACCCCGCTACAGGAAGGAGGGGCACAATGTTACCAGTGCCATAGTGGTGAATTTTTTACTGATGAACGGTATTACAATCTTGCCATGCCACAGTTCGGGCCGGGAAAAACGATTTACAACCGTGATCTTGGGCGTTATGGCGCGACCCGGCAGGTTCATGATATGTATGCCTTCCGGACGCCCAGCCTGCTCAATGTCTCGGAAACTGCACCTTATGGGCATACAGGCGCATTCCTGACACTCGAAGGTATTATCCGGCATCATCTGAACCCTGAAAAATCACTGAGGGAATATGATTTCAGTCTGCAGAAGTTGCCACAGTTTCGCGGGCTTTCTGTGACTTACCCGGATGCAAAAGCCAACACCTATGCGGCGCTGCAACATCAGAAAACCTATGGTGATTATTTATCGGAACCTGACAGGCTGGCTGCCAGGGCGTTGTCTGGGGAATCCATCGGTTATCTCGCGGCATTCCTGGAAACACTGACGGATCCATGCATTACTGACAGTGATTGCCTTCAGCCTTGGCTTCCCCAGGGAGAAGCCCCTGATAACAATCGTCTGAATGCCCGGATTCCTGGGCAATTTAATAATGACAATCCACTGCCTCCAATAACAGCGAATGCCAACGATGATGCTGGTGTGCTCCCGGATATCGGCGATGTCCCAACATGGCAGGTTGAGTGCGAGGTCACTGTAGCTGATGGACATCAGCCTGGGTTCACCGATGTAACACAGGCTGCTGGGCTGATAACCCACCGTGAGATCAGTGTGCAGGCGCAAAAAGGGGGGGTGATTCACAACTATGGCGCAACCATTACCAAGTTAATCATGAATGGTGGAGTGGCTGCTGGAGACATCAACGGTGATTGTCTGGTAGACCTGATTGTTGATCAGGGCGACCGGAAAGCGGCTGCTGTAATGATTAATCAAGGGAAGGGTTTCTATCAACAGCCTGAACATAATTGGGGACTCAGCGATGCTCATGATCTGACAGGCGCCGTGTTGGTGGATCTGAATGGTGATGGCTGGTTGGATCTGTTTGCCGGCAGCATGGATGCAGAATCGCCGACCGTGTTCCTCAATAATGGTCGAGGGCGCTTCCTGCCGGTAAGTCGAGCTGGTTTCAGGGTAGGGCGCTCAACGGTTGGCGCAGGCTTTGGTGATGTGGATGGTGATGGGGATCTGGATGCCTGGCTGGCGCACTGGGATGTCACGGTCGGCGCCGAAGAGGAACACCTCTGGCGCAATGATGGTCGAGGGCTGTTTTCAGGCATTGCCCGAGACTATGGCGTTAACGGCCAGATCGGTGAACGGGATTTTGTCTTTACCCCCAATTTTGCTGATTTTAATAATGATCGCTTGCCTGACTTGGCGCTGGCCAGTGATTTTCTGACCAGCCAGTATTTTATTAACCAGTCCGGAAAGCGTCTGGATAACCAGACTGACAAAACCGTGATCAGCGACGAAAACGGCATGGGCGCCGCAATTGCGGATTTTGACAATGATGGTGATCTTGACTGGTTTGTGACCAGTATATATGTCCCTGAAGGTAAGGGAGAAAGTGCTGAAGGTGGTCTGGGCTGGGGATTTAAGGGGAATCGCCTCTATCTGAATGAAGGTGAAAAAGATGGCCGGCTGGTCTTTAACGATGTAACAGAGATTGCGGGTGTCGCTGATGGTGGCTGGGGATGGGGCAGTTGTGCCGCTGATTTCAACAACGATGGCTGGCTGGATATTTTCCATGCCAATGGGTTTTATATTGATTTGCGAGAAACCCGTCCGGATCTCCTTTATTTACTGGAACTGTTGAATGTTGATGATTTCGAGGTGGATGATCGGTATTCGACGTTTGAAGCCTTTTCTTCAAGTCTGACGGTTTCATTGTCTGAACAGCAACGAACCGATCTGGAGGCGTTCTATTACCTGTCCCTGTTTCGTAAAGCGTTTCTGGGTAAGGCGGGTGGTTTTCGGGAACAGCGGTCACGGTTGTTTATCAATCAGCAGGATGGCACGTTCAGGGATGTGGCCCTTGAATACGGGATTACCGATCAACGGCAGGGACGGGGTGTCAGTTGTCTCGACTATGACAGGGACGGGGATATCGATCTCCTAGTGGCCAACAACACGGGCAGTGCCGTGCTATATCGGAATAATGTCCATGGACAGGATAGTGACATTACACACTTTCTGACAGTTAAATTGCTGGGACATGCGCCTAATAGGCATGGGATTGGTGCGAGGATTTATCTGTATAGCGCTGCAGGGCAACAGATGCGCGAGGTTCGGGTCGAAAATAACTATATGTCCCAGAACCCACTGGAGAGCCATTTTGGTCTGGGCAGTGATGAAATCGTTAAACGGTTACGTATCGTATGGCCTGATGGTACTGAACAGGTGCTAGAGGATGTGCCTGCAGACCAGATACTGGTGATTCGACAACAATAAGGTCTAGACATGGCGCTGGATAAAGCAAGGATTGCACTGATCGCCCTGTTGGCAGGGGTTATCGCTGGCAGTTTGTTAACGCGCTATTTCATGCGATCAGACAGTGTCAAACTGCCTGAGTTGCCGGAAGGCTTTCAGGCCTTTGATATCCCCTATGATAACCAGCTGACTGATGCGCGGATTACGCTGGGTAAGAAGCTGTTTTACGATCCGATTTTAAGCGCGGATTATTCCATGTCCTGCAGTTCCTGCCATGAACCCGCTCTGGCGTTTTCTGACCCTCGCCGTTTGCCGATTTCTACGGGGATCAATAATCACCCGGGGTTCCGCAATGCCCCAACGTTGACCAATGTGGCGTTTCATCCTGCTTTCTTCTGGGATGGCGGAGCCCATACGCTGGAAATTCAGGCACAAAGTCCGATTGAAGACCCGGAAGAGATGGGGTTGAAGATTGAAGAGGCGGCCAGGCGCCTGAAGGCGGATGATGATTATGTTCGCATGAGTCGTGACGCCTACGATCGCGAACCGGATCCCTCTGTGATTGTTCGGGCATTGTCTGCCTTCCAGCGGACGTTGATCAGTACCAATTCCCGCTATGATGATTTTTTTTACCGTGGTAACCGATCAGCATTAACAGAGGAAGAGCAAAAAGGATTCCAGTTATTTAATGGCAAGGCGGGGTGCTACCAGTGCCATTATGGGCAAAACCTGACGCTCTATGGTTATTACAATATTGGTTTGCCCGGTGCTGCGGATGATCCTGACCCCGGGTTGATGCGTATTACCGGCAGTAAAGCTGACCGCGGTAAATTCAGAACACCGACTCTGCGAAATGTCGCCCTTACTGGGCCTTATATGCATAACGGCAGTATGGAAACGCTGGAAGATGTTGTTAGTCATTTTAACAAAGGAGGCGTTGCGGTTAGCAATAAAACAGACTTGATGCAGCCATTAGGGCTGACTGATGATGAGCAACAGGCAATAGTGGCTTTTCTAAAAACGCTTACGGATGAGTCTTTCATAACAGATTCTGCTTTTAGACCCTGATGTAAGTGAGGTCTATCAAAATATAGGATTTATATTGGTTTTTACCTTAACTATTTTGTTATGTGAAAAGTGTGAACAAATAGAAACTCCTGAGTTCTTAAATTGGTATGAGTATTGGTAATGCATATTGCTTCTATTCTTTTGAATGAAGTCTTTCAGGGGGGAAAATGAAAGCAGCTGGTAGAGTCCCTGCTCCGCAACATGTGACATTAACTGATGTTGAAAGTAATAAGGCGGAGACTAAAGAAAAGAAGTCTTCAGGAGTTACAGCTCTTCACCGAAGTGTGAAAGTTGATGATCCGGATATCGATATGCTGTCCGCATCAATGGAACGTTCTGATGTAAGTTTTACGAGCGCTTCAGAAATGAGTAGGAATCTGGCTGACTGTCGTGTTGATGTCATCTCAAGTTCAAAAAGAAAGCGAACATTGGGTCATGTTTCATCTGATAATCAGCATGAACCTTCTGCAAAATTTGTGCGTCGCATTTCTAGTGATGAAATTGATCTTGAGTCAATAGAAGCAAATGGAACAGCCTCGGCTAATAAACAGACTGCTGTAAAAGCTAATGTAGTACAACCAATACCCATTAGGGCGAACGCTATCCCTAAAGAGGCAGCTAGAGCAGATACTATTGAACAGACAAAATCTGACTGAAATTGAGAGAGTCTGAATCTATTAGTATCAAATTAATCAAGTTGTAAAGGAAAGGTAGGTATTTCAGTGGAAGCCAGTCAATTTAGTCCTTCAGGTAGTCAAAAGAGTAGTTCCGGGAATAAAGATCAAACAGTACCGACAAGTACAGCAGATTCGCCACAGGTGGTTTCTGATCCATCACCTTTGTTAGCTGCTGGGATGGCGACAACGAGGAGCTGGCATCCAGCTGAGACATCGCTCAGAGGGAATGTGAGGGTTATCGACAGCGGTCTACAATCATCGATCCAATTATGGCGTCAACCATCAGATTCCAGGGCTTTGTCAGATTCAGAGACTGAAGAAGACGACATTTCACAAGAGTTAGAAGCCGTTATGTGGGAACAAGGTGTAATGGGGGCTCAAAGGCAAATGTCTCCTGAACCTGTGGTGTTTTCAGACAATTTCTCAACGTTGAATCTGGGTTCAGGAGAGAGCGTCAGGCCAAGGCCAAGGTTGCTGGGAGAGTCGGAGCAAAGCACGTTTGGTGAAACAGAGGCTTCTGCTTGCAGCCAATTGCAGGGTCAGTCTGGACAATTTTCTTCTACATCAACTGTAAAAACATCAGATATTTCCAGTGTATCTGGTAGTGATTTAACGGCGCGCCCTGATCAAAAGTCAGAGATTACTGAATGGTCAATAAGAACGGATGATGAATTACAAAATGTCAGAATTGAACCAGAATCTATTTCACCGTTAATGTCAGAAAGTAGTACTGTTCATGAATTCTTGGAAGTGGAAGAGCCAGAGTTTCGTTCATTACCTACCTATCAAGATGATAAATACCCGAGGCAGCCTTTCTTTGCAGGCAAAAGTATGCAACCAGAAGAAAAACAACTGACTGAAGTAAAAGAAACCGATAAGGGGGCAGCTTTAATTGCGCAATCTCCATTGAGGTCTCCTTCGCGTCAGGTCAATAGATCTGTCAGTGCTGATGATTCCAATATTGCAGGGGGGAGTAGCCAGACTAAAGGGAAAAGAAAACGTCAGGCAGATTACCCTGAATCATCAGGAGAATGTCATTCATTACCGCTGGATTTTAGTCCTGCGGTATTTTCGTCTTCAGCAAGAATGCCAAAACGAGTGAGATCATCAGATGAAACCTTGCCGCTTGAGGGTAAGGAGAAAAGTTACGATCAACCAGAAAGACCATGAAGATTGCATGGCATATGATCTGTAAGCCTAACCTAGAGCGCTTTTTCGATGCGTGAGAGGGTGTTTCCGGAAAAATGTATTGATCCATGTAGGTATAAGTAGAAAATAATCTTCCAGTTTTCGTTGATCTGTGCGGTTGTTCCCTATACCTCATCTGGTTAGAATGCCAGTCCCACTACGGTTGCTAGCAGAAAGACAGCCCTTTCCGACAAGGGCTTTCCTGTCACTATATATCGGGACGACAAGCACATGGGCAAGAAGACGGCGCTGTACGAAGCGCATCAGCAGGCCGGCGGTAAACTCGTGGATTTCGGCGGCTGGGATATGCCTCTCCATTACGGCTCTCAGGTTGAAGAGCACCACGCCGTGCGCCAGGACGCCGGCATGTTCGATGTTTCCCACATGACGGTCATTGATATTTCGGGTCAGGATGCCCGGGATTTCCTCCGCTCCCTTCTTGCCAATGATGTCGACAAACTCACTACCCCCGGTAAGGCCCTCTACAGCGGCATGCTGAACCCCCAGGGCGGGGTGATTGACGATCTGATCGTCTATGGCATGGGCGACTGGTACCGCGTTGTCGTCAACTGCGCAACCCGTGAAAAAGATCTCGAATGGATGGCCAAACAGGCGGCTCGGTTTGAAGTCTCCCTGGAAGAACGTCCTGAAATGGCCATGATTGCTGTGCAGGGTCCCAATGCCCGCGAAAAGGCGGCGCTGGCGACATCAGCGGCCAAGGCCGAGGTGATCCGCGAACTGAACGTATTCCAGGGCAAGGAAGTCGAAGGTTGGTTTATTGCCAGAACCGGTTATACCGGTGAAGACGGCCTGGAAATCGTAGTGCCGGAGAAGGAAGCCGAATCCTTCTGGAAAGCGCTGCTGGAAGCCGGTGTGCGTCCGGCAGGCTTGGGTGCCCGTGACACCCTGCGCCTTGAGGCGGGCATGAACCTGTACGGTTCCGACATGGACGAAAGCATCAGTCCACTGTCTGCTAATATGGGCTGGTGTGTGGCCTGGGAACCGGCGGATCGTGATTTTATCGGCCGTTCTGCTCTGGAAGCCATCAAGGCGGATGGCCAGTATGACCGCCTGGTCGGCCTGGTGCTGGAAGGACGTGGTGTGCTGCGTCCCGGACAAAAAGTGATTGTGGAAGGTGTCGGGGAAGGGGTGATCACCAGCGGTACTTTCTCGCCCACCCTGGGGCATGCCATTGCCATGGCGCGGGTGCCCGCCGGCACCGGCAGCGAAGCGGTGGTGGATGTCCGTGGTAAATCCCTGCCGGTCCGGGTGATCAAGGCCGGTTTCGTTCGTAACGGTAAGAAAGTATTCGACTGACACCTGGGTGGCTCGAATTCTGTCAGGTAACGTAAAGCTAGAGGATTGGATTAATGAGCAGCATTCCTTCTGAACTGCGCTATGTCTCATCGCATGAATGGATCCGCATGGAAGAGGATGGCACCGTCACCATCGGTATCACCGATCATGCCCAGGCATCGCTCGGCGACGTGGTGTTTGTTGAATTGCCGGAAGTGGGCTCCGAAGTCAGCGCGAACGATGAAGCCGGTGTGGTTGAGTCCGTAAAAGCGGCGTCTGACCTGTACGCGCCGCTGTCAGGTGAAGTTGTGGCGATTAACGAAGCGCTGGAAGAAGCCCCGGAGCTGGTGAACTCCGAGCCCTATGGTGAAGGCTGGTTCTTCCGCCTGAAGCCCAGTGACGAAGGCGAGCTGTCTGATTTGATGGATGCGGACGCTTACGCTGAACTGTGTGAGTCTGAAGAGTAAGAGGCTGGTACGCCACCATGTGTAATCCGGTTCGCTGTTCTGATCTGTCTGCCCGTTTACTGGGCGGCTGGTTGAGTCTCGGTGACAGCGAAGGTCTGCCCACAGGGCAACCGCAGGCCGGTATCAGCGATGGTAGTGATTGACTGGTAGGGATACAAAGCCTCGACGACTGTCGGGGCTTTGTTATTTATGGCATTGGTTTTTTGGCTGGAATGTGCGAATGACTGCTGAACATGTGTCCCTGAAGGATCTGGAAAACAAGAACGAATTTATCCGTCGTCATATCGGTCCCGGTGAACAGGAAACGGCGGAAATGCTGGCCGAACTCGGCCTGGGTTCCCTGGAGGAACTGCTTGACAACACCATACCCGGCAGCATTCTACAGGCCGAGCCGCCTGCGGTGGGAGAAGCCCATACGGAAGCGGAAACCCTGGTCTATCTGAAAGATATGCTGGCGAAGAACAAGATGTATCGCAGCTTCATCGGTATGGGTTACCACGATACGCTGACGCCGACGGTCATTCTTCGCAATGTCTTTGAGAATCCGGGCTGGTACACTGCCTACACGCCCTATCAGCCGGAAATTGCCCAGGGCCGTCTGGAAGCGCTGGTCAACTTCCAGCAGCTGACCATGGACCTGACCGGTCTGGACCTAGCCAGCGCCTCGTTGCTGGATGAAGGTACGGCTGCCGGTGAAGCGCTCGGTCTGGCCCGCCGGGTGTCCAAGAACAAGAACAGTAACCTGTTCTATATCGATGAAAACTGCCATCCGCAAACCATTGACGTGGTGAAAACCCGCGCCAAGGGCTTTGATGTGGACGTGATTGTCGGACCAGCAACAGAGGCCGTGAATCACGACAGCTTCGGAGCGCTGATTGCCTACTCCGACACCTATGGCCAGATCCGCAATCCCCAGAGCCTGATTGCGGAACTGCAGGGACAAAAATGCATTGTCTCTGTGGTCGCCGACATCATGAGCCTGATTCTGTTGAAATCCCCCGGTTCACTGGGGGCTGATGCGGTACTGGGCAGCGCCCAGCGCTTCGGTGTTCCCATGGGTTACGGCGGTCCTCACGCGGCGTTCTTTGCAACCAGTGAAAAGCACAAGCGCTCCCTGCCGGGCCGTGTGATTGGTGTCTCCATCGACCAGCGTGGCAACAAGGGCTACCGTCTCGCCATGCAGACCCGTGAGCAGCACATCCGCCGCGAGAAGGCGACCAGTAACATCTGTACCGCCCAGGTTCTGCTGGCCAACATGGCCTCATTCTACGCGGTTTACCATGGTCCGGAAGGACTGAAGAATATCGCGAGCCGTATTCACCGGCTGACCGATATTCTTGCTGCTGGTCTGAAAAACAAGGGTGCCACCCTGCAGAATGACACCTGGTTTGACACCATCACTCTGCAAGTGAAAGACAAATCAGCCATGCTGGCTCGTGCCGACGCTCGGAAGGTGAATCTGCGGATCTTTGATGACAACCGCGTCAGTATCAGTCTGGATGAGTGCACCACCCGTGACGATATCGTCTGCCTGTGGGATATCGTGCTGGGCGAAGGTCACGGTCTCAATGTGGATACTCTGGACAGCCAGATCACCGCAAAAGGTTCTGCCTCTATTCCTGCGGAACTGGTGCGTGACGATGCCATCCTGACCCACCCGGTCTTCAACAGCTACCACTCTGAAACTGAGATGCTGCGCTATATCAAGCGCCTGGAAGACCGTGACCTGGCCCTGAATCATTCCATGATCCCGCTGGGTTCCTGCACCATGAAGCTTAACGCCACCACCGAAATGCTGCCGGTGACCTGGCCTGAGCTTGGGCGTATGCACCCATTTGTGCCCGTCTCTCAATCAGAAGGCACCCGCCAGATGATTCGTGAACTGGAAGATTATCTGAAGATTATCACCGGTTTTGATGCGGTGAGCATGCAGCCGAACTCCGGTGCACAGGGTGAGTATGCGGGTCTGATGGCAATCCGTAACTACCTGGAAAGCATCGGTGAAGGGCACCGTAATGTTTGCCTGATTCCGGCGTCTGCCCACGGTACCAACCCGGCGTCTGCGGCGATGGCAGGTATGAAGGTTGTGGTCACGGCCTGTGATGAGAACGGCAACGTTGATGTCGCCGACCTCAAGCAGAAAGCCGAAGACATGAAGGATCAGCTGGCGGCACTGATGATCACCTATCCGTCCACCCATGGGGTGTACGAAGAAGGTATCCGGGAAATCTGTGACATCATCCACGCCAACGGTGGCCAGGTGTACATGGATGGCGCGAACATGAATGGCCAGGTGGGTGTCTCCAAGCCGGCTGAAATCGGTGCGGATGTGTCGCATTGGAACCTGCACAAGACCCTGTGCATTCCTCATGGTGGCGGTGGTCCGGGTATGGGACCGATCGGTATCAAGCAACACCTGGTTCCGTTCGTGGCCAACCACAGTGTCATCAAGCTGGATGGACCGAATCCGGAAAGCACCGCAATCAGCGCTGCGCCCTGGGGCTCCGTTTCCATCCTGCCGATTCCGTGGGCGTATATCCGCATGATGGGCAGTGACGGTATCCGCAAGTCCACCGCCGTTGCCCTGATGAATGCCAACTACCTCGCGAAGAAACTGGCCGAGTACTATCCGGTGCTTTATACCGGCCGGAATGGTCGCGTGGCGCACGAGTGCATCATTGATATTCGTCCGCTCAAGGCTGCCAGTGGTATCACTGAGGAAGATATCGCCAAGCGTCTGATGGACTTTGGTTTCCATGCGCCGACCATGAGCTTCCCGGTTGCCGGTACCCTGATGATCGAGCCGACGGAAAGTGAGTCCAAGGCCGAGCTGGATCGTTTCATCGAAGCCATGGTGCAGATCCGTCATGAGGTCGCCCGGGTGGAAAATGGCGAGCTGGATGCTGAAAACAACATGCTTGTGAGAGCACCGCACACCCTGGCGGATATCCTGGATAATGAGTGGGATCGTCCCTACACCCGTGAAGAAGCGGCTTATCCGGTACCGAGCGTCGCACGCAGCAAGTTCTGGCCGTCGGTCAACCGTGTGGATAACGTCTACGGTGACCGTCACCTGATGTGCAGCTGCCCGCCGGTGGAGAGCTATCAGGACTGATAATCAAAGCCTGTAGATCGAAAGATCGTAAGTAGAAATGCCTCAGCAGTTGAACTAGTTAAATAGTTTGATTGCTGAGGCTTTTTATTCTTTTCGTTTGAATGATAGTGATTATCGACTCTTTTATAATCAATGAATTTTTCATCCAACCCTATGGGATTATCGATATTTATTGATTAACTGCCTGCAGAGTGAATCATAAGCGTAACTATTGAGCCCGCAGGATTGAATCGTCGTTTTGTAATGGAGTAGTGCCTGTTTAATTTGTGCAATAAATTGAATGATTTGATCATCATTTTTTTGGGTTGGTTTCTCAATGTGTTTGAGAGGGTGATGGTTGCTGGTTTGGCCGTCTTTGGCATTATGGAAGGCCACATAATCATTCAATATATCGATGAAATCCTGCTCTTCTTTTGACAGCGTTGGCAAGGTTGCTGCTTCCGGGCGAGTGGCTGGTGGTACGATTCTGTGACCACGGGTTGGCCTGGGAGATGTGCCGGATTCACTCGTGGTTATAGGTGGAGGCGGTGGGCTTGGTATTGACCGAGGTGTTCTATCAGGTTGCCTGCGAATAGGGTGAGATACTGGTCTTGCATAGCCTGTGTAGGGCATGACCTGTGTGACGTAGATAGGGCGGTTCGATTGATTGTGAACCCATTGTCCATTGCTAAAAAAGACGCTGGCACCTGGCGATACGTAGCATGTTGGAGATACCGGGGCAGCGAGGTACGTTGAAAGGGTACGACACGCGACGGTTTGGGTTGCTACTGGCCAATACGTGTATTGAATAACACCCGCTTGCCGACAATAACGGCAGCCAGTTTTGCTTTTCGTATAACGGCTGGGCTTTGCCGTCCGTGATGGCTTGTGTTTGAAATGATGTGTTAATCGTTTAATAGCTTTCATTGGATGCCTCATTTATGTTGTTTTTATTCTGGTTATTATCAAATTAACATGAGGGTTCCAGAGGGTAACTAATACCTTTGGCTTAATTATTAGTGTTTTTTGTTATAACAAAGGGAAAGAGTTTTAGGGGGGGAACAAGGTGGCTGGAAGGCCACCTTTATGCATATAAACGATCAGGGTAAAGGGTTATGGCGGGTCTTGTCGTAACGTTTTTGCAGTCTCATCCAGATCTGGGGTTTGCCACCGATCACCTGGCAAAGCCGGTGAGCAAACAGGGCACCCATCCGCCTTCGGCCGTGTAACACGCTTTCAATATGGCTGGACTGAATATCCATCTGGGTACAGAGATCACCTATGGTGATGTAACGTCGAGCGAGGAATCTGGACAAAATCAAGCCCGGATGCGGATGGTCTTTTATTGTCATAATGGTTCCCTCCATGTTCATTATTCAGTATATGAGGAAGGGCATTACTTCTGACAATAGTTTGCAGTCATAAAGAATATGCTGCTCATAACCTGGTCGTCTTAAAAAAAATAGATAACCAATGACGTTTTTTTAAGGCAGGGATTCTCGCCTGAGCGAGAACCCCTATAGAAAAAGTTCAGTATTTTCAGTGTTGACTGTTATTCGTCTCTGGGTGCAGGACGGGCATAAAGGTCATACTCGTCAGCATCAAAGATCTCCACATCCGTCAGGTCACCGGGTTGCAGGCCCTGACCGTTCTCCAGCCAGACAACACCATCAATATCCGGCGCATCGGCATACGTGCGACCAAAGACATCACCGTCTTCATTGGTGCCGTCAACCAGTACCTGCATCTGACGACCGACTTTTTCCTGCAGTTTTTCTGCACTGATGCGCTGCTGGACTTCCATCAGACGCTCCCAGCGCTCTTCTTTCACTGCTTCCGGCACTGCGCCGGGCAGTGCATTGGCGCGGGCGCCATCAACCGCAGAATATTTGAAGCAACCGACCCGCTCCAGTCGCGCCTCTTCCAGAAAGTTGAGCAGCTGCTGGAAGTCATCTTCGGTTTCCCCGGGGAAACCCACGATAAAGCTGGAGCGCAGGGCGATTTCCGGGCAGGTTTTCCGCCAGTTCTGAATGCGCGCCAGTGTGTTTTCGGTATGGGCCGGGCGCTTCATGGCTTTGAGTGTCTGCTGGCTGGCGTGCTGCAGCGGAATATCCAGATAAGGCAATACGAGACCTTCCGCCATCAGTGGGATCAGGTCATCCACATTGGGGTAAGGATAGACATAGTGCAGTCGTACCCAGGCGCCAAGGCGACCCAGCTCGGTGGCCAGCTCCTTCAGGCGTGTCTTCACCGGCTGGCCCTGCCAGAAGTGGGTGCGGTATTTCAGGTCGACACCATAGGCGCTGGTGTCCTGGGAAACAACCAGCAACTCGCGGGTGCCTGCATCGACCAGGCGCTCGGCTTCTTCCAGCACGTCGCCGGAAGGACGGCTGACCAGTTTGCCGCGCAGGTCGGGAATAATGCAGAAGCTGCAGCTGTGGTTACAGCCTTCTGATATTTTCAGGTAGGCATAGTGGCGTGGTGTCAGTTTGATGCCCTGCGGCGGAACCAGGTCCACAAAAGGGTTGTGTTCTGTTGAGGGTGGTACCCACTCATGCACGGCGCCGACCACTTCTTCATAGGCGTGCGGGCCGGTGACACTCAGAACGCTCGGGTGTACGGAACGGATGCTGTTTTCATCTTTGCCCATGCAGCCGGTCACAATGACCTTGCCGTTTTCCTTGATGGCTTCACCGATGGCATCTAGGGATTCCTGCTTGGCCTCGTCGATGAATCCACAGGTATTCACCACCACCACATCGGCGCCCTCGTAGCTGTTGACGACGTCATAGCCGTCCAGCTTCAGCTGGGTCAGGATGCGTTCAGAGTCGACCAGGGCTTTCGGGCAGCCCAGGCTGACAAAACCAACCTTGGGGGATTCTGTGGACATGAAAAACAGCCTCTCTTGTACTAGACAGCCACCGGATCGGCAGGATCCTTCACGGTAATGATGGCGAATAAAACCGCGCATTCTAAACCAGCTGGCGTTGGAGCCAAAGCGCGAAATATACGTTGTTATGTAACGAGATATCGGGGGATTGCCTGCGCCAGGCCTTTGTAGGTGAAGCAAACGTTTAAGATAAACGCTAATAGACGTCTAATGACGGAAAATCATTCGCAGGGGTATTCTTCGGCCATTGGTTTATCACAATGTCACATTATTGTTTCAATGTGCATCAATAGCGTGCAGGAATGGTAAAGGTTTAATTGAATGCTCGTTCAGGAATAACAGGCTAAGAATATCAATGCGTTAATTAACCTTTCTTAGTGAAAGGTTAATTGGATTAGATTTGCGCCTTAAAAACAATCGCGCGTAGAATTGTCAAAAATTGATAACAGTGTCACATAGAATAAGAATGATTTTGCCGTCGG
Organism: Kistimonas scapharcae; assembly: GCF_039540975.1. Classification (NCBI taxonomy): domain Bacteria; kingdom Pseudomonadati; phylum Pseudomonadota; class Gammaproteobacteria; order Oceanospirillales; family Endozoicomonadaceae; genus Kistimonas; species Kistimonas scapharcae. Next base: position 58,326 of record NZ_BAABFL010000479.1, on the reverse strand, counting down.
CAAAGGGAGTGATGGGCACCATGAATAATGCCAGATGGCGAAAAACAACACGTGCGATTCGGGTAGCTGGGCTGTTGCTGGCAGGTGTTGGCGTCGCCCAGGCTGAAGACCTGTCGGATATTTATCAGCAGGCGCTGAATAACGATCCCACTTACCTCGCAGGTATCCACCAGTTCAGTGCGGATGTGGAAGGTTACATCCAGGCTCGTTCTAGTTTGCTGCCTACCGTCTCGTTCAATGTGAGTCGCACGGAAAATAAGCAGGATATCAAGAGCTCCGACAACCAGGTGTTTGGTTCGGGTTCTACCAGTTATCCGACGGACGAATATACCCTCTCAATTACCCAATCGATTTATAGCTACAGCAACTGGGCGAGACTCCGTCAGGCGGAAGCGTTGAATGAGCGATACCAGGGCGAGTTGGCGGCGCTTGAGCAGAATCTTCTGATTAGAACCGCTGAAGCCTATTTTGCTGCGCTCGCCGTGCATGAAGAAAACACCTATATTGCGGCGGAAGAAAAAGCGGTCAAACAACATTTCGAGTTGATCGAAGCCAAGCGAAAAGATGGCCTTGCCCGGGAAACGGACTTTTTGGATGCCCAGGCTCGTTACCTGCAAACCAAGGCTCGTGCGCTGGAAATTCGTACACGCCTGAAAGACAGTCTTGAAATGGTCAGTGAGTTGACTGGCAATACACCAGCATCGCTGGCGCTGTTGAGAGTCTCGGTTCCGATGGCTTCTCCGGATCCTGCCAGTACCGATGAGTGGCTGAGCACAGCGCTGGAATATAATCCGGAGTTAAAGATTCGGACGAATGCCGTAGAAGCTGCCCGAGAAGAAGTGAAAAGCCTGAAAGGGGGGCACTACCCCACGTTAGATCTTGATATCAGTTACAACAATAACGATACCCAGGGCTCACTCTATGGTGGTGGTAGTGAAGTGACGACCACAGCCGCAACCGTTTCACTGAATATTCCGATTTACTCGGGAGGCCTGGTATCGTCCAGGGTGCGTGCGGCAACCGATCTGCTCAGTCGGACGATGCAGGAGCTTGAGCTTGAACAGCGTGCGGTCAAACGTCAGACGCTGTCCGCCTATGACGGCATTCTCACCGATATTGCCAAGGTGGAATCGCTGGCCAAATCTGTTGAATCGTATGAACTGGCGGTTGAGGCCAAGCGCGTTGGTTTCTCGTCGGGCCTGACGACCAGTTTGTCTGTGCTGGATGCTGAACGGGATCTGTTCTTTGCACGGAGTGAGTACGCCCGCGCGCGTTATGGTTATATTCTGAATACATTGCGGCTCAAGCGCGCCGTAGGCGTTTTGTCCGAAGCGGATCTGACGCAGGTGAATGGCCTGCTGACGGGTGATCAGGCGGGTTCAGCCCATCTTTCTGCTTATAGTCGCACCACGACTCTGGCTGTAGTCGGACAGGCTGACTAATGCGGTACCCGGAATCGGCAGTACTGGCGACCTTTGCTGAGGCGCTTGAAGCCCCCTATGGTTTTGAGCGCTCGGTGAAGTTTAGTGAGCGTCAGATGCTGGATGACCGATTCCTGATGACGGTCCACAAAGCCTCTCTGGGAAAAAATCCGGAACACACGCTGCTTAAACTGTGCCAGCAATTGAATGTGCCCATGGATATAGTCGAGTCCATTTTGGCGCTGCTTCCGGAAGCGGATATTGTACATCTGGGCTTTGAGGCAGAGTCTGAGACAAGGCTGTGCAAGTTGTATGTGGAGTTTGCTTCAAAAGTGCGGGCTACGATGGAGAAGGGGCCAGTTAAAGCACCTTTGCTCGTACATAAGGCATTGAAGTGGGATGTGGCCAATCCGCAAAATTATGCGATAACCGATTACTGGTTAAAACCAGATATGGGCGTTGGTTGTTGGTTAAAGGAATTGTTGGCAGGTGGTGATCAACTAGATCAGGAGTTGTCGTCTTTTGTTCAGCAAGTTCTGTTGCAGGCGGCAGAGCGTGTGCCAGAAGAGGAGCTCATGTGTCTGGAAGTGAATGAGCCGGGTAATCCTCGCAAGTCGTTTGATCTCAACCTGTATGATACGGAAATAGTGCTGGGGGATATTCGTCATTTGATCAAGCAATTGACTGACGCTTTCCAGATTGAACCCGTCAAAGTCACACGCTGGCTGGATGACAATGCCGGCCAGCCACTCGGTCATCTGTCCTGTGGTATTGCGCGTAATGGGCGGCCGTTCAAGACAGTCTATTTTGGCATAGAGGGGCGTTAGTATGTCAGTTGCCCTGGAGCGAACCATCACTGCCCGTTTGCCTGATATTGAATGGGCTAAAGCCAATGATCCCTGTCTGGACTACTGTCTCTGGCCGTATGACCCTCTCCGTAGTCAGTCCGGTAAGTTCCGTTCGATTAACTTACTCAATGAGTCATTTCAACAGGCGGGCGCAGAGCAGTTGATCGGTATTTGCCAGTTGATTCGTGACGCGATTGGCGATTTTCAGACGGTTTGGGGAATCAAGCAATCAGAAAAAGGATTTAGTTGGGAGCTTTATTTTTACGATTATGAGCGCCTGCAACGGAAGGTCTCTGCATCACGATTGATTGAAGTGTTATCGCCCTGGCTGTCCTGCGGTTTGACGGTCAATGAAAACAGCCCGTATTTTATGTTTTCCCTGGATCTCGAACCTGAAACAGGAAGCAGCCAGTGTTCGCTGGATGCCATCAATATTTATATGGGCAATGCTGGCAGCAATGTCTCTTCTGGATTGAGCTACTCGCTAACGGCTGATGGTCTGACCTTTGATAATCTCTACAGTTTTTTTGACGCCAGGTCGGAACAGGATGACATCCTGGCCAAGATGGCTTGCTCAGCACATCTTGGTTTGGATTCACTCAATTCTGATGATGTGCTCTGGCCTGAGCTGGTGGACTGCCAGACGGTTGTCGTCGCCAACAAACGAATATGTGAAGGTATTTATTTTTCCCGGGTAACCGTAGATCAGCTGCTGTTTTTCCTCCGGAAAACCCGTTTTCCGGCAGCACATGTCGCGTATGTTGAAAAGCATCGTGACCGCTTTGATCACTTGTTGTTTGACGTGGGCTTTGACTATACGATGGTTGAAGGCACGATAAACATCACAAAAAGCGCATACTACGGGGTGTTCTGACGTGAGTATGGGACGGTTTAACAATAACGACTACGTCTCTGTCACCATGGAGTTCCGGTGCAATCTCAAGTGTGAGCATTGCATGATCGAGGGCACCATGGATCGTCTCGTCCCGCAAACTCTTGAACGCTTTCATGAAATCCTTACCCATAACCGTCAGCATCAGCAGTGGAAAGGTCTGATTCTGACCGGTTCTGAAATTACCCTGCGCAGAGATCTTCCAGAACTGGCCCGTCAGGCAAAGGCTGCCGGCTTTCAGCATGTCCGCATCCAAACGCACGGCATGCACCTCCACCAGAAGAGTTACTGTGATCGTCTGCTGGAAGCGGGTGTGGATGAATACTTTGTCAGTGTCGCCGGTTCGGATGCCTGGAGTCATGACCATATCACCGGCGTGCAGGGTGCTTTTGATCGGATGATGCAGGGCTTGGAGTATCTGGATACGATCGAGGGCGTATCACTGTTCACAAATACCGTTGTGACCGCCAGCAGTTACCAATTATTACCCGATTTGGTTGAGCGGCTTGCGCATCTCAAACGACTCGCCCAAATGGAATTCTGGTCGTATTGGCCAATGCAGGAAACGGATGAAAAGGATTTACTGGTACCACACAGTACGGTGTTGCCTTTTCTCCGCGAAGCGGTCATTCGAGCCAAGGCTCTGGGGCGGGCGGTAGAAGTGAAGAATTTTCCCGAATGTCTGCTGGGTGAACTGGCGGATGTGTTGATGAACGATCAGCCGGAGTTGCATATAGACCCGGCGTTCTGGACGGAATTCATGCGCAATGGTTTTCACCAGTGTGCGTATCGAGACCAGTGTCAGTCTGAGCAGTGCCTTGGGCTGAATACCGCGTATGTCCGTAAATACGGATGGGAAGAACAGTTGTTGCAGCCGGTTGTGCCGTCACAGGTCTTGCGCCTGTGCAGCTGACCGACGCAATGGTTTGACAACAATGGAACGCCCCACAGGGAAAGAGCAGGAAAGAGGTAGAAAAACATGGCAAAGCAATTACTGATTTACAGCCAGGTCCAGCCGGTCTCCAGCCAGCGTCATCGTGACTGGGCGATCAAGCAGGTGACTGACTTTGAATTTGCCCGGGATGTGAATTCTGTACCCCTGATGGCTGTTGAATTTCCCAATGCCGCCAGCGAAATGGCGGTAGTTTTCACAGGTAATGATGACCAGATCATGCCAGTGGTGATCCTGGGGGTCAGGGAGCAGGAGAACCTCTATCTGAACGACGAAGGTCAAATGACTTCCCGTTATGTACCGGCCTTTTTACGTCGCTATCCATTTGTTTTCTCCAGCTCCGATGATGGTGCTAATTTCACCCTTTGCATTGATGAAACCTACACGGGCTGTAACCAGGACGGTGTGGGTGAGCGGTTGTTTGATTCGGCAGGTGAGAAGACCCAGTACCTGGATAATGTGCTGGCGTTCCTGAAGGAGTACCAGGTGCATTTCAACCGTACCCGTAACTTCTGCAGCAAGCTGAAGGAACTGGATCTTCTGGAGCCCATGGGCGCCCAGTTTACCCAGCCGGATGGTGAGAAGCTGACCCTGACCGCTTTCATGGCTGTAAATCGTGACAAACTGAAGTCTCTGACTGGCGAACAGTTGGCAGACCTGGCGAAGACCGATGCACTGGAACTGATTTATATCCATCTCCAGTCCATGCGCAACTTCACCAGCATGCTGGAGAAAGTGGCGGGTGCTGAAGCATCAGAGCCGGCAGTGTCTAAGGAAGAAGCTGCTGCGCCGGAAGAAGAAGTCACATTGCAGTAAAAGAAGAGCGCACCATTTAGGTGCGCTTTTATGCCCCAGAATGGTGAGCGGCTCCGGCCGCTCACTGACGTGACGGGGTCATGAGAATAAAGGCTGTAGACGCACTACCCAGGTAGTACCGATCAAGGCCGTCACGGTGTTGCAGTAAGGACAGACTCCTGACACCGGATATAAAAACGGACAAATACGGAAGCGCAGACCATGGCATATCCATTTCCGACGACAACCGCCCTTCATCCGCTGTCACGGTTGAAGAACAGCATTCTGTCGCTGGGAAAAAGCCTGCTGAGCCGGGAAATGCCCGGGGCAGAGCCCTCCCGCAGGAAAAAGCCGGTTCGCCGTCAAAGTGCATCTGCGCAGCATCGGTTTACCTTTGAGAGCCTGGAGCCGAGGCTGCTCTTTTCTGCCGATCCCATGGCCATGGCGGTGCAGACCAATGAACTCAGTCACGACATGGGCAACGATGCCAATGATCTGGTACTGAGGGTCATTGAGCAGGACAACACATCTGTTCTGCAGCTGGTGGATAGCAGTGCGGAAGGTGCGCCCGTTCTTTACGAAGCCACGCTGGACAGCAGCAATCACATTACCATTACCGGTACTGATGGTGATGACACCCTCACGCTGGATAAAAGCATTACTGCGCTTACCGACGATACCCTGCTGATTACCTTCAATGCGGGAACTGGCAACGACACCCTGGTGGGTGCCGAAAGCGATACCACATGGACATTGACCGGGAATAACGCGGGTACGGCTGGAGACCTGACTTTCAGTGGTATTGAAGCCATCACCGGTGGCAATGGTGATGACACGGTAAGCGCCACCATCGATGGTAAGAATAACTGGGCCATTACCGGCAGTAATGCGCTTGATCTGGCCGGTATCTCGTTAACCGGTATTGAAACATTGTCTGCTGATTCTGACGATGTGCTCGATTTCTCCGGCTACACAACCGGTGTGACGGTTGATCTGGATGCAGGTATTGCGACCGGTTTTGAAGGTGTCAGTGGTTTTGGTGATATCACCGGTTCCGACTATGACGATACCCTGGCCGGTAACGCGAATGACAACACCATTGTGGGTGGCAAGGGTAACGATACCCTTGGCGGCGGTTTGGGCCTGGATACCTTGAGTGGTGGTGAAGGTACTGACACGGTCAGTGAGCGCCGTGACGCAAACTTTGTACTCAAAGATACTGTCCTTACTATTGACGGTATCGACGAAGATACGCTCTCAGGTTTTGAGTCTGCCGCGCTGACGGGTGGTGATGGTAACAATACGCTGGATGCTTCAGCCTTTACGCTGGGCGATGTTTCCCTTGATGGTGCCGGTGGCGATGACACCTTAACAGGCTCCGGCGGTAACGACACGCTGACTGGGGGAGCCGGTGCCGATACCATCGACGGTGGTGCGGGAACCGATACCCTGTGGGAACAACAGGATGTTGATTTCACTCTGGTGGATGTCTCTGCAGTAGATTTTGAATCTCAGCTGACGGTGACGTATGCCGATGCGTCGACGGAAATAGACACGCTTGTTCGTATAGAAAGCGCGGATCTGACCGGTGGTTTGAGTGATAACACCCTTGATGCGTCCGGCTTCACTCTGGGGGGGGTTACATTATCCGGGGGGGCGGGTCGTGACACGCTGGTTGGCTCCGACAATGATGATGTGCTCAGCGGCGGTACCGGTGTCGACAACATTGATGGTAATGGTGGTACCGATACGCTGATCGAAAGCGGAGATACCCGCTACATTCTCACCGATTCCAGTCTGGATGCTGCGGCGGGTGTTGATGAAATTCAGACCATTGTTCTGACCGGTGTCAGTGATGGCACCTTTACTGTTTCCTTCCGTGGCGAAGAATCTGAAGCGATCGCCTACGATGCCTCAACTGAGGAACTCGCTGGTATTCTCAGCCTGCTGACCGGATTCCATGAAGAGAATATTCAGGTTACCGGTAGCCCGGGTGCCTGGCAGATCCAGTTTATTGGTGAGTTTGGTTCCCAGGATATTGAACCGCTTGTTGTCACCGGTAGCTTTTCCAGTGGTTTTGCCGCTGTTCAAACAACACAGGCTGGCCAGTCCAATAACGAAGTTCAGACCATCACCCTGACGAATGTGACCAGTGGTTCTTTCACGTTAACGTTTGATGGTCAAACCACGGAAAACTTGGCGTTCGACGCGGATATTGATGACGTAGCGTTTGCTCTCCGCCAGCTCGACAATATCGGTTATGAAGACGTTGCGGTGACCGGTTCCGCCGGCGCCTGGGTGGTGACGTTTACGAATAATCTGGCGGCCCTGAATGTCAGCGAAATGACGGTCAATGGAGACTTTAACGCTGGCGGCAGTGCAGCTGTGAACAGTGTGGATGGCGTTCAGAGTCTGGATACGCTCAGCGAGATTGAGAAAGCTGAGCTGACCGGCGGTGCCAGTGGCAACCTGCTGGATGCATCCGGGTTCTCCGGCAGCGTCAAGCTATACGGCGGTGAAGGTATGGATACCTTGATTGGCGCCGGTGGTGATGACGAACTGTACGGCCAGGATGATGCTGACACCTTAACGGGTTTTGGCGGGGCTGACATCATTGATGGCGGTGAAGGCATTGATACGCTGGTAGAAACCTTCAACGAGAATATGACGCTCACCAATGTGAGCCTTGTGCATGGCAGCACGACGGATACCCTGTCCCAGATTGAAATTGCCGAATTGACCGGCGGTGCGGGTGATAACACGATTGATGCCTCCGGCTTCACTGGGCTGGGGGTGGAAACCCTGCTCCAATATCTGGCTAACCAGTCCGGCCTGGGAACGGTCGAAGGCACAGATTTCTCCGTTACTCTGCGTGATGGCACGGTGGTCAATGTCAACCTGACGTATGCCGAAACCCTTCAGGACGTGCTTGATCTCATCGTGGAAGCTGATACAACCGGGAAGCTGACCGCTACGCTGAATGCCGCACAGACCGGTATAAATCTGACCGATACCACAACGGGCGTTGGAGACCTGACCGTTGCTGCGGTGGGTGGCTCATTGGCCGCCAGTGTATTGGGGATTGAAAAAACCGGCACAGGTGGAAGCCTTGCCGGAAATGCCATTGTATCCGGTCATGTGAAGCTTGATGGTGGTGCTGGTGCGGACACCCTGACCGGTGGTATTGGTAATGACACCTTCACTGGCGGAGCGGGTAACGACATCATTACCGGTGGCAGCGGTGAAGACTGGGTGGTCGAAGTGCGCGATGCCGATATGATGTTGGCGGATATCACCAGCGATGACGCAACGGATCCTGTTGATCTGGATAATGCGACACTGACTATCGGTAGCACTGAAACCGATACACTGGATGGCGTCGAACGGGCGGATCTTTCTGGTGGTGCGTCTGTTAATTCACTGGATGCAAGTGGCTTCACATTAGGTGGCGTGATACTGCGTACCGGCGGTGGTGTGGATTCACTGGTGGGTTCTGCCAACGACAATGATCAGTTTTATATCGATACCACAGGATTGGTAGCAGGGACTGACAAGGTCAGCGTCAATATTGGCGGTGGTACCGATAACGAAATCATCGTCGAGGGAATGGACTCCTCCATTACCCAGGAAGATTTTGAATGGGTCAGCTTTACCGGCAAGGATAATGCGACCTACACCGTGAATGCCGGTGATACGGCGACGATCGACGGCGATATCTCCGTTGATGGCATGAACATCAAGATTGCCGCCGGCACGGTCAAGATCAAGGGCTATACGATTGATACCAGCCATGCGACAGCGGCGGGTGATATCACCATCAAAGGCAAGGAAATCACCATTGATGAAGGTGCACAGTTAATTGCACTGGCGTCAACGAATGTCAGCAATGCCGTTCATGGTGATATTACGGTATTGGCTGAATCCCGTTTATTGCCCTGGACATCCGGCTGGTACAACTATGATAACCTGAAAGCCAAGGTGTTCATTGGTGAAACGGTCGGCACCGGTAATACACAGACCACGTTGAAAGGTGGCAATGTGTCCGTCGGTGCTGTGGTTAACAGCCAGAATTACCTGGCGGCCAGTAACTCTAACAACAATAACTGGTTTGCTGAAAAGGCACTGTCGGTTGCCGAAGCGGCGATTGAATTCAGTGAAGGTCTGGCTTTGTTGGGCGCGGTATCCCGTGCGGTTTCTACAGCCAAAATTGAGATTGGTGAGTTCGCCCGGATCACCGCAGAGGCATCACCGGATACCAGTCAGAATACCGGTAATGTCACGATTGTGTCCTCATCCCTGGCGCAGGCCAGCGCCAAACCCTATTCATGGGGCTTTGCGGCCTCCGTCGGCATTATTGAGAATGAATCAAAGGTCACGATCAATGGTAATGTGAATGCGGCAGGTGATGTTTACATTCATGCTGACGCTAAAAATGCCATGGATGTTGAGGCGAACCCGACCAAGCTGTCCAATATGGCCGGTTCTGTCGCTGTCAGCGTGATTCAGTCAACAGCTGAAGCCAATGTGAAAGATGGTTCGGTCATGACCGTTGGCGGCAACCTGAATGTCTCCAGTAATACCTCTGAAATCAACACGACAGTAGCGCGCTCCATTGCCGGTGTTAAAGGCAAACTGGGTATTGCCCTGGCCATAGCGGTTGATGAAAGCCATACCAATGCTTACCTGGATGGCACTGTCACCGTTGCAGGTGATATCACCGTTGAGGCCAGCATGGATGACCACATCCTAAACGACAACGGCGCCAATTCAGGGATTGGTGCGAACAATAGCTTGGGCGCTATTTCTGATAACCTGATCGGTATTGGCTCACTGTTCCTGTCACCGGCTGCCAGTCCCGGAATCAAGGCGTTTGCCGGCGTTGGGACTGACTCCAAAGGCGACTATCTGACGGATGCCGCTAAATCCCAGAAAAGCCGTCTGTCTGATCCGATCAAAGACGCCACCACGAAATTTCTGTCGTCCAAATCCGATGCATTTGATAAGTGGTGGAATACTACCTCAGAGCCAAAAACCAAGGGCGATGCATATGATGTGGCTGCTGCTATTGCAGTGCACGTCGATAGCAATGACGTCACCGCGCGTATCGGCGACGGTGTTGTGGATGCGGCTAACAAACAGAGCGTGCAAGCCGGTGGCAATATCACCGTTCAGGCTGTCCTTGAGTCCCGTCCCAGCCTGACGTCGGACTCCAAGGCGATTGATTATGGTGCGGCAACGGGGGATGACTCCCGTTTCACCACGGAAACCGGCTTCTCTGCAGCCATTGCCATGGGCTATTACGACAGTCAGTCAAAAGCCTATATCAATAAGGATGCGGTGGTTGATGCGGCCGGAAAACTAACAGTTAATGCTGAAACCCGTAATCAAATTGATCCCTCCAGCCTCTGGGGCGCCAACCTGATTACCCCACTGCTGGAAGATGTCGGAACGTCCGATTACAAGGATACCGACACCGGTGCCACCCTGACTGCGGGTACGCTGGTGGAAAGTAAAGACAGCACCGGCAAGACCATTCAGTACGAATTCCTGAGCGATGTCGCCGAGTATAACGTTGATCTCAACAATGAAGATTTTGAAGATGATACCCGGTGGTTGATGCTCGACCCTGTTCAGAACAAGATCGGGGAATTCATTACGACAGCAGCCAGTTATCTCGACAGTAACCTGGGGCTTGATGACCACCTGATTGACTCCTGGACAGCGTCACGGGCGGATGGTCAGAAGAAAACCGCTGCCGGTTCTGTGGCCGTTCTGGTCATGAACCAGAGTGCGGATGCGACCATCAAGGAAGGAGCGTCTATCAACCAGGACACCACGTATCAAGATGAAGCCACAGATCAGAATGTGACTGTATCGGCAGCCAGCGTTGCCCATATGATCAATCTTGGCGGTAATTTTGCGCCGTTTGGTGTGACCGGTGATACGGATAAGCCGGGGGGAGATGATAAAACCTACAGCGGCTGGAAACCTAAAGCGAGAGCCGGTGGCTACGGCACCAAGGCGGCCGACGATGGTGATGCCGTTGGTGTGGCTCTGTTGGGCTACGCCTATGTCAATGATGTCACGGCGAAGATAGAAGACGGCGTGATGCTGTATGCCGATAGCCTGAAAGTAGACGCTGATAACGAGACACTGTCTGTCACGTTCGGTGCTTCTGGTGGTCAGGCTGACAACATGGCCTTTAACGGTGCCATGCTGGCCACCGTGTTAATCAACTCCACCATTGCTCAGGTCGATGACGGTGCCAATATCACTGTTGGCAACGGCTCTGCGGACAATGATGGTAATTCCGTCCTTATTAATGCAAACGATACCGCTTATATCTTCACGGTTGCCGGTGCAGTGGCGTCCTCTGAAACGACAGGTGTTGGGGCGTCAGTTGCTGTCAATGTGATTGAGCGTGAAACCGAGGCGCTGATCGGTAGCCGTTATGGCGATGACGCGCGTTATGGCAGCGGTGTTTTCACTGCAACGGGTAACGTCAAGTTATTCGCTGAGAATGATGGCGTGGCAGCCAGCCTCGCGCTGGCAGGCTCCAAGGTGTCAAAAAGCCCTGCGGCTGACAGTGATAGTGTTCCAACAGATACGGCCAGTAATGGCAGTGGTGGCAGCTCCGATCCTTCCAGCAGCAATGGTTTAAGCAATTCCGATGGCTCGACAACAACCAGCCCGGAATTGATGAAAATGAACCAGAGCCAGAGCTACCAGGATGGTATTGCGGACATGAGCAGCCGCTGGACGGCAGAGGAGGAGGCCAAAGAAGCGGCCAAGCCTGGCCAGACGGGTATGGGGATTTCCGGTTCTGTCACCATTAACATCGGTGACGACAACGCAGAAGCCTACATCCGTAATGCCTACGATATCGATGTTGGTGACCTGACCATCAAAGCCAGTGATCTGAGTATTTATGGCTCAATCTCTGGTGCAATGACCTATGTGAAGGATGACAATGGTGGTACTGCCCGGGGAATTGCGGGTTCTGCCTCCTTCAGTTTTGTCACCGGCACAGTTAATGCTTCGGTTGTCAGTGCAGACTCTCTGCTAGCTGACCTGCTCGATTTTGATGCCACCCGTAACGGCTGGGTGGCCTCTCTGACTGCCAGTATTGCCGGCGCTACCGGCCGTAGTGGAACGGCCATCGCAGGTTCCGTTGCGGTGACAAGAACCACCTTTACGACCAAGACCGGATTGTCTTCTATCTCCGGTAATACAGTCATTGATGGCACGATCAACCTGAATGCGGATGACCATACCCAGATAATCCTGATTGCCGGTTCCGGCGGATTTGGTGGCAAAACAGGCGTCGGTTCCGCTGTCGCCTTTACACAAATTCAAAATACCACTGAATCAGTTATCGATGGTCTCAGTAACCTGAAACACGGTGGTGATGTCACCGTTACGGCGCAGTCAACAGGGCTGGTAGTGTCGATTACGGGGTCAGTGGGAACTGCCGGCGGACAAAGCACGACCGGTTTGGGGGCCGCTGGCACCCTGTCAATGAACTTCATCAATAACACGATTGAGTCCAAGCTGCTCAATACCACAACGACGGCAGACTCAACCGGTAATATCAGCCTGCTCGCTGATGATGTGTCGTCGATCTACTCCTTTGCTGGTGGTTTTGCTAAGGGTAAGTCGTTGGGCCTCGGCTTTGCCCTGGGCTTCAATTTTATCGATAACACGGTGACGGCGAAGGTTTCTGGCTCAACCTTGCGCACCAGTGGCGGCTTGAGTGTTAAGGCAGAAGAAAGTTCCGTATTGGGAACCCTGGTTGTAGGGGGCTCGGGTGCTGAGAAGTTGGCCGTTGCCGGTAGCCTGGCGGCAACATCGACCAATAATGACATTACGGCGACCATCACGGGTGACAGTGATATTGCCGTAGACGGCGCTGTTCTGGTTTCCGCATCTGATACAACGACCAGTGTGAACCTCTCTGGTGGCCTTGCCTACTCCTCTCAGCAGGGCGCGGTGGGTGCTGCGATCGGGGTTAACCTGATCAACAACACTGTCCTGGCTGAAATCAACAGCTCCAAGGTAGTTTCCAATACCTCGACGCTGGATGTTCTGGCGTCGGCCAAGAGTGTTCTGGTCAGTGTGGCCGTCGGTGGTGCAGGTGCGCAGAATTTTGCGGTGGGTGGCTCGATTTCTGTCAATGAAGTCACTAACACGATTCAGGCATGTATTAAGGATGATGCGGATGCGACGGTTGCGACTGATGTTGAAGCCAGTGGTGCCGTCAGTGTGGCGGCGGCTGACTCGACGACAATGGTCGTTATCGCTGGCGCCGGGGCTTATTCTGGCAGCGGTTCTGCCGTGGGTGCATCGGCTTCAACTACCGAGGTTGGCAACACGGTACAGGCCTATATCGATAGTGCAAAAGTAGAATCCAAAAATGCCGGTGTGAATGTACTGGCTGGCTTCTCACCTTCGGGGTCGGATGTCGATCTGGCAGGCCTGGGTGTGGATACCTCTGAGCTGCCGTCAGATACTGATTTCGGTGCACAGGTTATCAATGTCACCATCGCCGGTGCTTATGCAAACAGCTTTGCGGCTGGTGCGGCTATCTCGCTGAACTGGTTGAACAACACCGTAGAGGCGTACATCAATAATGCTGATGTCGATGCCTCCAGTGATGTGACCGTTGCGGCCGAGGACGACGCTGACCTGATATCAATTGCGATCGGCGCGGCAGGTTCTTCGGGCAGTGCGGTCGGCGCAGCGATTGCCTACAACTACATTGGCGGTGATCCCGGTGATCCGACCCGGAATGTGGCCGAGAATCGCGATGCCATTAATACAGGCATTATCCGTGCTTATATTGGCGGTAGCTCAACAGTGGATTCGAGCCTGGGGGCCGTTAACGTTTATGCGGACTCAGCTGCCAGCATTGTAAACATCACAGTCGGTGCGTCAGGTGCCAGTAATGTCGCGATAGCCGGCTCTATTTCGATTAACTTCATGCGTAACCTGGTCAATGCCTCCATACAGGGCGGCGCCAAGGTAACGGGCTATACCGATGTGAATGTTCGTGCTACGACAACACCAATAATGGTGATTGTCGCCGGTGGCGCTTCCGGTGCCAGCACGGGCGCGGCAGCTATTGCCTCTGCCACCAATGATATGCGTAGCGATCTCCAGGCGCGTATAGAAGGCAGTGGTACTGAAGCGACAGCGACAACCGGTGATATCAAGGTTGCTGCAAAAGTTCTGAATACCGATCAATTGCCGTCTGTTGCACTGGCCGATGATGGTGATGCCGATTCCGATGATGATCCGATTCTGGATGCCCAAATCTGGTCCTTCACCATCAGTGGTTCGGGTGCCGGAACGGTGGGTGGCGCAGCTTCGCTGTCATTGAACTGGATTCGCAACAGTGTGGAAGCACGTATTGCTGACAGTGCCAAGGCGCAGGCCGACAGTGGTGCGGTGAGTGTTTCTGCATCCGATCAGGCAACACTGAATTCGCTGGCCGGTGGCGGCAGTGGCGCGGGAACCGCGGCAATCGGTGCAGCAGTGGGGTACAACTATGTCGGCGGCAACCCGGATGATCCGGGCGATTACGATACCGCCAATATTATTCGGGCCTACATTGATAACGCCACGGTGATTGCTGATACCGTGACCGTCAGTGCAACCTCTGACGCTGATATCAATACTTTCAGTGTCTCGATTACCGGATCCGGTACGTTTGCCGGTGCTGGCTCATTCTCCCTGAACTGGATTCGCAAGACCGTTGATGCCCATATCAGTGGAGGTGCTTCTGTTACCACGACCGGTGACATCAATGTGCTGGCAACGGATACCTCTGATATCCGTTCCGGCTCCACCCAGATCAGCGGTTCTGGCACAGTCGCGATTGGGGCAGCTGTCGCCTATAACGAAATCGACAATACCGTTAAATCCTATGTGGATGGTTCCAGTGCGGTTGTAACGACCGGGAATGCCGGCAATATCCGCATTGTGGCCACATCGGATGCGACAATTTCGACCTTATCCGCCGGTATTTCCGGTTCCGGTACTACCAGTGTGGCCGGTTCCGCCTCCAGCAACCTGATTCACAATGACGTGCGGGCGTATATCAACGGTGGCACGGTCACAACCGATGACAACATCCTGGTTCAGGCTGAATCTGACGACACCATCAAGTCCTACGCCGGTACCCTCAGTGGTTCGGGGACTGTAGGTGTTGGCGGCACCGTGGTGGTCAACCAGTTGGACAATGACACCCAGGCTTATATCACGGGTGATGCAACGGTTGTTGCGAAGGGCTCAGGCAGTTCACTGGCCATCAAACAATGGGCTGACGATGCCTCCGGCACTGAGAGTACCGAAAACCTGAATGGTTTGGCCGTTATTGCTACCAATGATGAAGAGATTGATGTTGTTGCCGTCAGCCTGGGGCTGGCCGGACAGGTCGGCATTGGCGCCAATGTGATCGTCAACAAGGTCACGAATACCACACGTGCCTATATCAGTGATGCGTCAGTCAATAACAACAGTAACCGGGGCAAGCAGGTCAAGGTTCGTGCGCACCAACACACTGATATCAGCAGTGGAGGAGGCGCGCTTGCCTTTGGTGGCGGTGCCGCAGGTGTTGGCGCTTCTATTGATACTGATATTGTCGATAACACCACGCAGGCCTATGTTGCCGATGATGATGTCTCGACCGATGAAGATCATATCTATGCCGGTGAAGGCCTGGATGTTTCGGCACTGAGTCGAGAAAAAATCCTTTCTGCCAGTGCGGGTGTCGGGGCTGGTTTTTATGCCGGTGTGGCCGGTGCAGCGTCCGGGGTGAAAAGCACGTCAGATACGGATGCGATTATCCGGCTGGCCAAGGTGACCAGTGATGCAGGTGTCAATGTTGACGCCAACAGTCGTGTGGAACTGGAACTGTATGATGGCGCCATCGGCGGCGGTATTGTCGGTGCCGGTGGCTCTGTTGCGGTAGGCCTGCTGGATGGCAATACCCGCGCCTATATTGAAGGGGCGACAATTGACGCAAGTGGCACTGTGCAGGTTAACAGTGATTCGGAAGAAGACGTCTCTGTACTGGTTGGCACGCTCGCTGCTGGGGCTGCTGGAATTGCGGGTTCTGTGTCTGTGGTTGAGACAAACTCGAACACGACCGCTTACATTGGCGCTTATGTACCCGGCAGTGGTGCTGCAACCAACGCGAATGTGACGTCCGGCGCCGATACCAAGGTCAAGGCGACCAGTAACATCACCTTCGACAACGACATTGGTGCCGGTGGCTTGGGTGGCGGTGGTGTTGGTGCATCCATTGATGTTGTCACGGCTAAAAACGCCGTGGATGCCCATATCGGCGCAAACAGTGTTGTGATGGCGGAAGGGGATGTGACCGTTGAAGCTGAAGCCAATCGCACCATTGATTCCATGGTCATGGCATTTGCCGGTGGTGGCACCTTTGGTGTCAGTGGCGCGGTATCGGTTATCAGTGTGGGTACAGGGCTAGATAGTGCCGGTAATGAACAGGCGACACCGGCGCAGGAAAAGATTGATGCAGCTTTCAGTGACAGTAATCCGAACGGATTGGGTTCTGATGACACTGCCCAACGAGCTGACAGTGTTGCAACAAGCAGTCACTTTACTGTTTCCGTAGGCGAAGACCCTTCCGTATCAGATACCACGGCCTATATTGGCGATGGTGCACAGATCACGGCTGGCAGTAATGGGGCATCAGCAGACATCCTGGTGAAGGCGACTGAAACCGCGGATATTCAACAGATTGCCGGTGGTGCAGCGATTGGGGGCGTAGGCCTGAGTGTAGGTGGCTCTGTCGGTGTATTGAATCTTTCCGGAGCAACAACGGCTTATATCGATAACAACACGGATATTTCTGCAACCGATGATATCAAGATCAAGGCGATATTTACTGCCGAAGATGTTGACGTTTATAGCTACGGCGGCTCTGCAGGCACTGTCGGGCTGGGAGCTCAGGTCAGTGTTATCAATGATACGGCGACACAACGGGCGTTTGTGGATCATGGAACAACGTCATCAAATGGCGCGCGGATTACCAAAGCCGACGATCTGATTATTACCGCAGAAGCCTCCCGCAATTACGACGTCGAGGCGAAAGGGGTAACCGCCGGCAGCATAGCCGCAGGAGCGGCAGTCGGTGATGTCGATATCGGTGGAACCACGTTGGCTTATCTGGGGGATTATGCCCAGGTTGGCCAAGATAGTGATTCAGTCGGAGACGTCCTGATCACAGCGACCTCTAACGCCACGGTGACCGAAAATATCTGGTCTGTGGCTGCAGGTATCGGAGCCGGTTCTGGTAACGACGCCAGTGTTCGTATTGATCCGAGCGTGAAGGCCTTTATAGGAAACAATGCCGCTGTTTCTGTGACCAATACCGTGGATATTCAGGCTGCGGCTACGCCAAAAGCCGATGTGACGGTGCATGGTGTGAATGCCGGCGGTCTTGCCGTTGGTGTCTCTCTGACAGATATCACGATTGCGCCTACCGTCATTGCCGCGTTGGGCGATCCTGATGATGCGACTCAAGGCAGTGTCAGCATCACCGCCGCCAGTCTGTCTATTGCGGCAGAAACCAAGGTGCCGGATAACAGCTATACCGCCAAGGCGTACTCGCTGGGTGCAGCCGGCGCCTTGATTGGTGTTGATGCAACCCTTTCGACGATCAATAACAACAGCACGGTGAAGAGTTTCGTTGCCGATGGTGCGACGCTGGCGATTACCGGTGCGACGACACTTTCTGCAACGAATAATACCAAGCAGAAGTCCGAGGCTGACAGCTACTCCGGCGGTCTGCTGGCGGCAGGCGGCAGTTCAGCCAAAGCCAAGTCAGATACGACAACGCTCGCCTTCCTCGGGGATGGGGTTGATCTGACAGGCTCTACGCTCCAGATCACAGCAGTCGGTAATGATGACAACTATGCCGAAGGCACAGCCGGTGCCGGTGGTATTGTCGGTGGTTCCGGTACCGAAGCCATTACCGTGAACAAGAGCACCGTTACGGCTGAAATCCGTGAAGGCGCCAGCGGCAAGGATATCGACCTGACCCAGCGCGGCGCAGGAACCCTGGTCATCAAGGCGGAGCAGAATGCTACCTTTGACAGCAAAATCAATGTGGGTTCCGGTGGTGTGCTGGGTGCCACAGGTGCCAAGGCTGATCACGATGTAACAGCCAATGTAACTGCGGGTATTGGTGCGGATGCCGTGATCAAGGCAACCGATATTGATATGGATGCTATCACCAAACTGCGCAAGAACGGCGTCTCTGGTGACAATATCAAGGGCACAACAGGTGGTGTTGCCAGTGCTGCCGGTGCAGACAGCTTTACCAACGTCAATATGACCACCCGCGTAGTGATTGGGGATAGTGCGTCACTGACCGTGGAAGACGGTGCATCAGATGCCGGTGACATGACGCTGGATGCTCTCAATGACTTTATCCTGAACGACAAGGTCACACTGATCTCCGGTGGTGCGGTGTCCGGAGCGGGCGCGACCATGGAAATCAAGACGGATACCAACATTGCAGAAGTCTACGTGGGTGAAGACGCGCAACTGAGCAGTGTGGGAGATGTCCAGATTTCTGCTCGTGGCACGGGTGAGGCTGTCGGGAAAGTCAACGTCGAGACTTACGGTGGCGGTACAGTTGCCGTGGCGGATACGACGGTAGAAGTACGTCCTGAAAACAAGGTGACCTTCGCGGCCAACAGTTTCCTGACCACTGATGGCAACCTCAATATCTCAACCGGCACTGATACCAGCTTCAACCGTGACCAGTACAAGCTGGAAGCCCGTACAGATAACTTTGCCGGCAGTGCTATACCGATCAACAGCCTGGATGCAACCGCGAAGCTGATTCAGAACAACACCATCACGGTTGCCGCTGGCGCAGTGTTGGAAACAGCCCGTGATGCCAGGCTTCACGCTGAACGCCTCGGCTTTGCAGATATGGCAGCCAAGGCCAAGGGTGTGAACTGGACCAGTGAAGTCGCCAAGGCAATCAGTGGTGGTTCCGAGTTGTACGACGGCACCATTGAAACCGAAGCACATGCCACTGTGGATGTCGATGGTACCGTTCGTACGGGTATCGACCGTAAGCAGGAACTGGTGCTGGATGCCATTGTGAATGGTCAGGTGACCAGCAGCACTCAGACTGACGGTGTTACTTTCCGTACTGTTACCGATCAGCTGGATTCCGAACTGGTGCAGGAACTGCAATATGCCCAGAAACAGCTGAACCAGTACAAGGACACCAACGCTAACCTCAAGGCGTTCTACGAGTCTGAAGTCGCTCGTATTACCAGTGAGCTGGAAGCACAGGGGTTGTGGAGCACGGATGAAAATGGCTTGTCCGGCTACACCAAGCAGGATGTGCTTATTGTAGAAGTTGATCCGATCTGGGCGCAGGCGGGTACCATTGATGTACGTTCTGATGTCCTGCAGGGTGATGGTGTGTTTGATGCACCGGGTGATGCCAGCGTTGAGATTACCAACAACACCGCCGCCTTCCTGGAAATCAAGGGGATTTCGATTCCGGATTCCAACGGTGGTCTGTTCCTGAACGGTGTGGAAGTCGCCAGTAACAGTGAGATTGAAACCTATAACCAGGCCGATGAAGGTGTGTCGGCGGGTTCCGCCAACTTCTCCACAGTAACCGCCGGAGGCAGTGAAAATCCGCCGTTTATAACGATCTCCAATACCTTTGATGAGAGTGATCCTGCTAATGCGGGAATTCCGACGCCGGATATTACGATCACCGGTAATGTCGAAAACCCGCAGGGTAACCTGACCGTCAGTAACCCGGACGGCAAGGTGACCTTCGAAGCCCAGGTTCGTGCGGAAAACATGAACGTGGTCGGTAAGAGCGTCTATATCAGTGGCCTGACCGATTACAGCGTGGGCGGTGAAACCTACTCCAAGCTGGACTCTTTGACCAATAACGGACAACAGAAGGCTGCTTCTGACGCAGCGGTAATCGCTGAACTGACCAAGACACCGACTGGTGTCAGCCTGTATGGCGACCGGATTGTCATACAGGCTGAGTATCTTAACCTGAACGGCATCATGCAGAGCGGAAAGCCGGATTATAACCTGACACTGGGTACAGCGACGGCTAATGAAATTTCCAGCATCAGTCGCTCGACCAGCGGTCTTGTCAAGCTGACAACAGCTTCAACCGACGACTATACCGTTTATTACAATACGACAACCGGCAAGATTGAAGTTCAGGAAATCCGGGTCAGTGGCGGTTACATTGAGCTGGAAGGTCATATGCTCAATACCGGCGCCGGTGAGATCCGGGTGCTGGGCGGTTACGGCAAAATCTCCGTGACCAACAACACCGCATATGACGTCGTGGTGAAAAGTCTGGATGCCTCCCAGCGGGGTGAAGGCACACTGGTTATCAAGGACAAAGCCAAAGGTACCAGCGCGAATCCCCACGTCACGATTTACACCAAGGACGAGAATGGTGTCACCATCAAGGAAGACGGCAAGTCCGATGTTGCGGGCAGTGATAGTAGCACCTATTCCATCAAATCTGGCTGGCGCTATGGCTGGTCAGTGGATGTGCTGGATGCAACCCGTTATTACAAGACTGTGAAGAAGAGCGGCTGGCTGGGGATTGATGCCTTTGCCAAAGACCCCAGTCCTGATTACTGGGATACGACCGAGCGACTGGAAGGCCCTACCCTGACCGATGAAGGACCGTATTTCTTCCTGGATGCGGCGAAGGTGAATGATGCCTATACGTATGTCAGCGATCCCCAGGTCGATGCCACCAAGACCAAGACATATATCGAAGATCGCTGGACGACCAGTACCTGGTACGGAAAGAAAACCTACTACACGAAGTATGTGAAGGAAGAATACACAACCACGACCCATACCCATACGGTCAAGGCTGACTATGGCGTCAATATCAACTTTATCGGTTACGACGCAGGCAGAGTTTCTCTGACCTCTACGGTGGCGGGTGCGGATATTCTGATTGACGGCAGTATACTGAACAGCTCCGGTACGACAATTATTTCGTCGAAAGGTGATATCCGTCAGACCAGCGAAGATTCCTACATTACCGGCAAGCGGGTAGTGCTTTCTGCCACAGGTGATATTGGTCAGGTCGTTGTTGATGGAAATGGCGACATGGTGGATTCCGGGGCTCTGACTGTTAATTTGGCAGATCATGCCTATGCCAGCCTGAAAGCAACCGCCGGTGGTGTGGTACATATCGCCGCTGGCAGTGGCGACCTGGCGATCGACAGTGTTAAGGCTGGTTCCGGTGAAACCGTGAGACTGGTCGCCAAGGAAAATATTACTGTTGCACAGAAGACCTCAAGCAGCTGGTATACCGGCTCCGTGCAGGGTGGCACGGTAGCGCTGGTGGCTGAAGAAGGCTCCGTTGGTAACAGCAGTAGTCGTGCCCTCGCGCTCAATTCCGGCACCAGCCTGTCCCACTATGTTGCGGTTGACGCCAAGACGGATATTTACCTCAAGGAAACCAGTGGCGACCTGCGTCTGAAAGAGGCTATTTCTGCCAGTGGCGATGTCTATATCAACGTGGCAAGTGGCAGCCTCAAGGATGCCAATGACAGTGCTGTTCGGGATGACCGGACCTACGATGAACTCCTCAATGGTGTCTGGAGCGATCTCCAGTTGACCGATGGCACGGGCGCGCAGAACAAGATCGACCAGACCCTGGTCGATTACGTCAGCAACCGTGAGCAGGAGTACGATACCTACTGGCAATACCGTGGTATGCAGGTGGATCCGTCTGTATACGATGCAACCTTTGAGGTTCCCCTATCGTCCGATGAACAGACGTATTACACCAATGCAGGCTGGACGGTTGGTGAAATCCAGACGCTGGTTAACAAGCGAACAGAGGAATACCACAGCCTGCATGGCCAGTACGGCAGTTACGGCGACAGCTATAACGACAGCTTTACCTATACGTTGTCGGATGCTGAACGGGACAGCCTGACGGCAAGTATCAAAGTCTGGACAGAAGATGAACTGCTGAACCTGTTCAGTGCCGGGTTGATCGAACCGATCACCGATACCCAGACCTCGGTTGAGGACGCCAATATCAGCGCCGCCGGCACAGTGTCGATTGTGGCGTCTGGCAGTGTCGGTTCTGCTACCGGTTCCCAGGTGATTGATCTCAGTGGTCCGACGGTTTCTCTCACCGATGATGAGCGTGTGGCATTGGCGGCTGCTGAGCGGACAGATGTTGCTTATCTGGCGGGTGATATTGTGTCGGCGAAGGTGAACTTCCTGAATAACAGCAACAGTGCTGACACGATTGTACGTACTGACGGCGGAAACTGGCAGACAGATGGTTTCCAGGCAGGCATGACCATTCAGGTATTTGGTACTGCTGACAACGCCAATGAAAACGGGCAGTTCTTTACTATTGAGTCTGTTACAGCCAATACCATAACCCTGTCAGACGATGATCAGTTATCGACTGAGTACCGAGCCAAAATCACACTGGCGGAAATCATTGCGGATCCTACTGTGGATGGCGCATCCATTACCGGTATTCGTATCGATCTGCGTGATGATGTAGATGTTGATGCATTGGGTTCTGTATCAGCGACTGGTAGTGGCGACGTGTTCCTTGGCTCCGAACTGGACGTGAAGCTTGATACGGTGGTGGCCGGTGATACGGTCAGAATCAAGACCGGTAAATCGATTATCAACGCCGGTGGTAGCAGCGTAACCAATGTCACCAGTAGTGATGTGATACTTGAGGCCGCGGATGGATCCATCGGCTCAGCCTCTGATCAGATTTACATCAATCTGGCGGCCGATGCCATCTTCACAGCCCGTGTCAGCGGCGATATTTACCTGACAGAGCGAACTGATGATATCAATGTTGGAACGCTCTACGCGCAGTCTGGTGGTATCTATCTCACGGCGGAAAGTGGTGCGATTGTCGACGGTCTTGATCATGATTTCGCGAATATCAGTGCTGCCACGGAACTGATGCTGACCGCGTCGGCGGGTGTGGGTGAGGATGGTGATTATCTGGAAACCGACCTGGCCACGGACGCAACCCTGACGATAGCGGCAGGCGCGGATGTCTATGTCCATGAAGTATTGGGCAACATGAATATCCGTGAAGTACTCGCCGATGGCGGTAATGTGGATCTGCGTGCGCATCTGGCCATCAAAGACACTGAGGATGCCAGTGGTGATGTCGTGACCGGTCTGCCGGAAGCGGATGTTATCGGTAACAGTATTACTCTGACGTCTGAGAATGATGCGATTGGTATCTCCGGCAATGATCTGGATATCAACAGTGCCTACCGTTCTGCCGGTACAGTGACCACCAGCAGTGCTCTCAATACCTATCTGATCGAAACGGATGGTGATCTGTCCATTAACACTATTGGTACAGGGGCGGATTACACGGCCTTCATTCTGGGTCGGGATAACATCCTGAATGGTAACGCCGATGCGAATGCATCCAACGTTACGTCAGGTAAGACAAGGCTGTTTGCTGAGGGGGATATCGGTGCCTCAGACAAACGTCTCCAGACCACTGTCGGGTACATGGAAGGGCGTTCCACAAGTGGTAATGTCTGGATTACCAATACTGGTCACCTGACCATTGGTGGGCTTGATCAGGCTAATGGCATGGTCGCGACGGGTACCGTGAACATTGAAGCTCATAGCCCGATCACGGTTGAGAAGTCCATTATCACTGACGACGACATCCTGCTCTATGCCGGTGAAGACAATAACGATGTGGCTGGCGAAGAAGATGATCTGACGGTTAAGGCTGGAGTAACGATCCAGTCAACAGCAGGGACTGTTACCCTGCGAGCGGGCGACAACCTCGTGATTGAATCGGGCGCTATGGTCAGCGCCCTGGGTGACCTGCTGCTGCAAGGGGATTACGAGAACCTTGATGCGGCTGGTACAACCATTCATAACCTGGGAACACTGAGTGGCGCCAACATCACCATTGAAGGGGAAGCTGGCAGTGACATTATCCTATTGGATGGTGTCATCACAACGGCGGGTATTCTGAGTATTGCCGGTGCCGCGGGCAGTGATGATATCCAGCTGTTGGGCAGCTTGACCGGCTCCACCCGCATTGATGTGGATGGCGGCAGTGAAGGCGACAGTATCCTGATTGATGTCAGCCTACTAACCGGTGATACCTATGTCATCGGTGGTACAGGTGACGATACGCTGACCGTCAATGAGTTGCATTCACGGAGTGATGTACTTTCCCTGGATGGTCAGGGCGGCGGCGATCAGTACATCATCACAATGACGGATACTGACGCGGATGGCGTGACCCTGACGGATTATGTGATTGATGTGCACGACAGCGGCGATGCGGCTGATGGAGTGGACAATCTGACTATCCATGGTCGGGGCTTTGCTGGCGATACTGGTGCTGATAAGGATGATGTATTCCTGATCCGGAATAACTTCATCGCCCGTCTGCATGGCGAGGTTGAAACCAATACCTTTGCTGATCCGGTTGAGCGGATTAATTACGATAACAGCCTCAATGACCTGACCGGCGGTGTGCTGATCAATGGCGGCGAAGGCAGTGACAGCTTCTTCCTGGATGACACCAGTGCCCTGATGACCATTGATGGTGGTAGTGGCCGGGATACGTTTCAGGTCGGTCAGATCTTCGGTGAGGCACCGGTAACGGCGCCCGGTGATGAAGTTGCCGGCACTGCCGTAACCCGAGGTTACCTGAGTTATGGCAACAGTGAAGAATTGACCCTGCTGGGTGGTGATGATGGCGACAGCTTCACCGTTTACAGCAACAAGGCCAAGCTTTTCATGAAAGGCGAGAAGGGCAATGATGAATTTGTCGTCCGTGCCTTTGTTGCGGACGACAATATTGACCTCAATGGCGGTGATGACGATGACACCATTGATTACAACGTCAATGCGCCGCTGAGCATTGATGGCGGCAGCGGTTTCGACACGCTGACCGCTATCGGTACAGAAGCGGACGACACGTTCATTGTGACCCGTGACTCCATTATCGGTGCAGGGCTGAATATCACTTACGACGGTGTGGAATCAGTCGATGTCGATGCACTGGAGGGCGACGATACCTTCATCATCGAAAGTACCCATGAAGGTGTCATTACGACCCTGATCGGCGGCCTGGGCAGTGATAACTTTATTGTGGGCTCAGAAGGGT
Organism: Kistimonas scapharcae; assembly: GCF_039540975.1. Classification (NCBI taxonomy): domain Bacteria; kingdom Pseudomonadati; phylum Pseudomonadota; class Gammaproteobacteria; order Oceanospirillales; family Endozoicomonadaceae; genus Kistimonas; species Kistimonas scapharcae. The sequence continues at coordinate 33,206 of NZ_BAABFL010000479.1, read as the reverse complement.
TGACCAGCGCGATTCAGGGTTCCCTGATTCTTGAAGGCGGCCTGACCATGGTCGATCGGGCGCTCAAGACGCCGGTGGTATTGCCCACTGAGCAGGCGACATCTGCCAAAGAAATTCCTTCCATTACGGATGAAACCATCCAGACGGATACCGTGACGCTCTTCAATGATGCCAGCAACACTGACGACAGTGGGCAATTCACAACGTCATCGGTGTCAGGCCTGAATATGGATGACACGGCCATTGTGGTGGCCGGTGAAAACGGTGCGCCGGATCGCACCATTGCCGGTGGTCTGACGTACTTCGGCATGGAAGTGGTTGAAGTGGTTATGGGATCCGGTAACGACACGCTGGCTGTTGATACTACGGCGATCAGTAACAGTGCGGCCATGGTGTTCTCCCACAATGTGGGACTGGGGGTCAGTTATATCACCCTGCAGGATGGCAGCAGCTGGTTTGACCAGGGCTTCCGTGTAGGCGACAAGATCGTTGTTGCTGATACAACGGGTAATGACGGCACGTATACCATCGACTCCATCTCGCTGGATGGCTCCCGGGTTTCACTGGTCAGTGGCGAACAACTGACCGATGAAACAGTGACTGCCAGCATTCAGCGGCAGAACCCGGTAATGGTTGCACACGGCGGTGGCAACCGTGAGGTGGTCAATCCTGTGTCCGGTGATACCGAGATGGGTGGCGACACCATTACTGTGACGGGGACTGATGCCAAAAATGTGCCACTGCTTATCTTTGGTGATACCAGCCAGGATGGTAGCCGTTACGCTTCGCTGAGAGGTGCTGGCTTGGATCCGGTTGTTGGTTATGCCAATGCCGGTAACGATATGATTGATGCGTCAGGCGCATCAAGTGGCGTTGTTATCTATGGTGGTGCGGGCGATGACACTATCTATGGCTCTCAGGGTAATGATCATATCGCCGGTGGTTCCGGTAATGACACGCTCTATGGACTGGGTGGCAATGACCATCTCTATGGTGATTCCGGCTTCAATATCGATCTGTCCCAGCGTCTGAGTCTGGCTACAGAAGTGCTGACGGTGGTGACAGTTACTGACCCTGTCAACGATGGCGCCAATGCAGATGACCTTACTGTGGGCAATGACACCATTGATGGTGGTATGGGCGATGACATTATCTTTGGTGATCATGGTGTTATCACCCAGATCCGTGACGGTTCACCGGAACAGCTGCGTCTGATGACGACCGGTAATGTGTCGCATATTGAGACCACGGTCGAAGATCAGGGGGGTAACGATACCCTGCTGGGTGGTGATGATAATGACATAATCCTTGCAGGTGCTGGTGCGGATAAGGTGGCCGGTGATGCCGGTGACGATATCCTGATCGGCGACAATGGTGAAGTCGACCGGAATGTGGATGGTGATCTGATTACCATTGACCTGGTTCAGAACAGTACGGTTGATCACGGCGGTATCGATACGCTGCAGGGGAACGCGGGTAATGACTGGCTGCTCGGTGGTGTCGGTGGCGATCAACTGTACGGCGCCAATGAAGATGGCAGCCCGCTGGGACTTCTGGACAATGATGATGACTTGATTCTTGGTGATCACGGTATCATCACCCTGGCTGCAGGCCAGATCATCAGTGTTGCTTCTCTCCGTCTCCAGAATGGTGGTAACGATACGATTCGTGCGGGTGATGGTAATAACCTCGTGATTGCTGGCTTTGGCCAGGATGATGTCACCGCAGGTTCTGGTAATGACATTCTTGCCGGTGATAACGCGAAAGCCACCTTTACGGATGGCCATCTGATCACGCTGACTAGCACTGACTTGGATGACTCTACTGGCGGTAATGACACCCTTGATCTGGGTGATGGTTTCAACCGCGTGATTGGTGGTACTGGCACTGACAGCATTACTGGTGGAACCGGTGTCGATCATGTCCTCGGTGACCATGGTACGTTGACCTACGATGTCGCCGATATCCTCCAGTCTGCGGTGAGTGCACTGATCGATCAGGGTGCGCGCGATGTGATCACACTTTCCAATGGCAGCAATGTGGTCATCGCGGGTCAAGGTAATGATGACGTGACCACGACCGGTGATGATGACATCGTGATTGGTGATAACGGTTCCGCCCAGTTTACTGATGGCCACCTGATTACGCTGACCAGCACAGACCTTAATGAATCCACTGGCGGTAATGACACCCTTAATCTGGGTGACGGTTTCAACCGCGTGATTGGTGGTACTGGCACTGACACCATTACTGGTGGAACAGGTGTCGATCATGTCCTCGGTGACCATGGTGTGTTGACGTACGATGTATCTGACATCCTGCAATCTGCTGTGAGTGCACTAATGGATCAGGGCGCACGTGATGTCATTACGCTTTCTAACGGCAGCAATGTGGTAATCGCTGGTCAGGGTAACGATGAAGTGACCACCACAGGTGATGATGACATTGTCATCGGTGACAATGGTTCTGCCCAGTTCACCGATGGCCACTTGATCACGCTAACCAGCACCGATCTGGATGATACAACCGGTGGCGATGACACCATTAACATCGGAGACGGTTTCAATCGTGTAATTGGTGGCACTGGTACGGATACGATCACCGCTGGCACCGGTGTAGATCATGTTCTGGGTGACCATGGTACGTTGACCTACGATGTCGCCGATATCCTGCAGTCCGCTGAGAGCGCATTGATTGAGCAGGGCGCGCGCGATGTGATCACGCTGTCCAGTGGCAATAATGTTGTGATTGCTGGTCAGGGTGGCGATGAAGTGACCTCGACCGGTGGTGATGACATCGTGATCGGTGACAATGGTTCTGCCCAGTTCACCGATGGCCACTTGATTACGCTAACCAGCACCGATCTGGATGATACAACCGGTGGCGATGACACCATCAATATCGGAGGCGGTTTCAATCGTGTGCTTGGTGGTACTGGCACAGATACCATCACCGGTGGCATTGGTGTAGATCATGTCCTGGGTGACCATGGTACGTTGACCTATGATGTCGCCGATATTCTGCAGTCCGCTGAGAGCGCATTGATTGATCAGGGCGCGCGCGATGTCATCTCGTTGTCCAGTGGTAATAATGTCGTGATTGCTGGTCTGGGTGATGATGACGTGACCACGACAGGTGATGATGACATTGTTCTTGGTGACAATGGCTCTGCCCAGTTCACCGATGGTCATCTGATTACGCTAACCAGCACAGACCTTGATGACTCCACTGGCGGTAATGACACCATCAACGTGGGCGACGGTTTCAACCGCGTGATTGGTGGCACCGGTGAAGACTCGATCAATGGTGGCAGTGGTGTCGATCAAGTGATCGGTGATCATGGCCAGATGACATGGGATGTCACGGATATCCTTCGTGAGGCGATCAGTACGCTGCCATCGCAGGGTTCTGACGATACCATCACACTGTCGGACGGTGGCAACACCGTGATTGCCGGTATGGGTGATGATACGGTGGAAACTGGTGACGGTAACGACCATATCCTCGGCGATAACGGCGTGGTGAGTTATGATGCGCGAGGCTTGATCACGGAAGCCGAAACCACTGATTTTGCCCTGGGTGGTATTGATACAATTCAGGCCGGTGACGGTGATAATGTCATTCTGGCAGGGTTTGCAGGCGATACAGTCACAACGGGCATTGGCAATGACACGGTTATTGGTGATAACGGTCGGGTAACCTTTACCGATGGCATCCGTACCCGTGCCGAAACGCTGGATACCGTCAGCTCAACCGGTGGTAATGACGAGATATCACTGGGCGATGGTGAAGATCAGGCTCTGGGTGGTGTTGGCGCCGATAAGATCGAAAATGCCAGTGGTGAAACAGTCATGATCGGTGACGATGGTTATATCGACAGCGATACGGCTGGCCGTTATGTCGAAGGCGCAACCGGCAGTACTGTTCTGGGCGACGATGATGAGCTGTTGGGTGGCTCTGATCGGGATGTGCTGTTTGGCGGTGTTGCCAACGATGTACTTGAAGGCAGAGACGGCGATGACCTGATTGTCGGTGATGGCGCAAAAGTCACGCGCACCAGCCAAACCCTGATTCTTGAAACCATCGACTTCTTTACCGGAGGGGATGACACCCTGAAGGGGGATGAAGGCCTGGATCGCATGATCGGTGGCTTCGGCAGCGATCTGTTCTACGGCAACCTGTCAGAAGATATCATGGTTGGTGAATATGCCCGTATGACCTTTGCTGAAAACGGCAATGCCGAACAGGCGACGGTTATCGTTACGCTGGCACAGGGCGGGCTCGACCTTCTGCGGGTGACTGAAAAGTCACTCTACACGAAGGTGGCTGCCATCAATACTCACAGCTTCCTGAATTTGCGTCCGATTAGTTCACTGGGTATTGCGACACCGATGCGTGGCAATGCTGCGAATGCGCAGGACTTCCTGGAGAATCTGGTATCCCATATCTCGGATAACAACCGTTCCAGTGCCCGGTCTGCAGGCATTGACTTCCTGCTGCCATCCGAGCCGACAGCTGCGGGTGATGGTGAAGGCGAAGAACCGGCGCAGTGTGAATCGGTTACTGATGAAAACGGCAATGTAATCCCCTGTGCAGAACCTGCCGTGCAGGATGGAATTCCGGTAGAAGATTCGGCGGCAGTGGATGTTGAAGCCAATCCCCAACCGAATGGCCTGAATCACGCAGAAACCGCTGTTCCGGAGAAGAGTGACGCTGAGGATGATCTTGCCGCGACCGGATCGATTGCCGCCGCTTCACTGGCCTGGGGAACCGCAGCATTGGCACGTCGTAAAGACAATGCTGAGGCGAAGTTTAACCAGTCTGCCATCAGTGATCTGCAAAAACGGCAAAAGGCGAAACGCTTTATGCGCTGGGATAACGTGTCGCTTTAAGGTATGTTGTAAGCATTGGCGACAGGGCTGACGGTGTCAGCCCTATGTCTTCCCGGTGCTATACAGGCAGCAGTTGCCTGACGGTTTCCGTTAATGCAAATAATAAAAAACAAACAGGCCGGACAATCCACCGACCCGCAAGCAGGACAACCCCTGTCCGGTTTACAGGGCGAAGCCTTCTATCTGCAGTGGCTGACCCGCCAGTGTGAACAGATTGCCGGTATTCATGCCGGACTTCTCGCAATCAAATCTCCTGAGCACGGCATTTTTCAGCCCGTGGCTATCTGGCCCGGCGTCATGCCGGAAATCGAAACCGTCTCTGAACTGATTGAGCAGGTGATTGAAGACCAGTCGCCGCTGGTGACCCATTTAAACGACAGTGATGATGAGCCGTTGCTGGCGATTGCCCATCCGGTCATAGTGAAAACCGCATTGATGGGGGTAGCGGTACTTATCCTCGACGGGCGGAGTGACAGTGTCATTCAGGCCGCCATGCGACAGTTGCAGTGGGGAATCAGCTGGGTCGAACTGTCACTGCTGCGGGAAACGCTGAATACAAAACAGGATGAACAGCAACGTCTGTCGACCGCCGTTGATTTGTTAACCAAGGTCTTGGCAGAGCCTCACTTTGATGCTGCGGCCATGCGTCTGGTGTCGGAATTGGCGGTGGTCATGCAGTGTGACCTGGTCAGCCTTGGCTTTGTCCGTGATGGTTCGGTCACGGTTTGCCATTTATCTCATAGTGCCCAGTTCACCAAGCGTATGAACCTGGTTCGTAGTATTGAATCCGCGATGGATGAGGCTGTGGATCAAGGGCGTATAATCGCCCTTCCTGTTGAGAGCACGGATGGCCTCATTATTATTGCTCATCAGGCGTTAGCCAAGCAGCATCAGGGCGAGTCAATTTTAACGGTACCGCTTTATCACGATGGCCAGTGTGTTGGCGCAATTACGTTTCAGCGCGCTGAGGACAAGCCTTTTTCGAACCATGAGGCACAGTATTGCGAAAGTGCCACGGCGCTGGCCGCCACGGCGCTGGAAGAAAAGCGTCTGAATGACCGACCATTATGGCGCAAGGCGCTGGAATCAGGAAAAACGCAATTACATCGCTTATTGGGACCCGGTTATTTAGGGCGTAAGTTGACAGCGATTACTTCACTGTCCTGTATCCTGTTTTTGACGTTTGCCACCGGTGAAAACCGGCTGTCGGCTGAGGCGGCTCTGGCGACGGTTATGCAGCGTGTTGTGGTAGCGCCTTATGACGGGTATGTCCGAGATGCCACTGTGCGTGCCGGTGATGAGGTGAAGGAAGGTGAACTGCTGGTCGCACTGGACGACAGGGATCTGCAACTGGAGAAACTCCGCTGGAGCAGTCATCAGAACAAACTTTCCCGGCAATATCAGGAGGCGACGGCAGATTATAATCGTGCCCGTGTCAACATCATTGCCGCACAACTGGATCAGGCCCGGGCTCAAATCAATCTGGTAGAGAGCCAGATTGAGCGTTCACGCCAGGAGGCCCCCTTTAACGGACTGGTGATCAGCGGAGACCTGAGTCAGCGTCTCGGCGGGCCAGTCAGCAAGGGCGAAGTGTTGTTCGAAGTTTCACCACTGGATGCTTACCGTGTTGACCTGAAAGTCCCCGAAAGTCGCATCGCTGATATTGCCCTGGGGCAGACGGGCATGTTGCATCTCTCGGCTTTACCTGGCGAACCCTACGAGTTCGTGGTAGATAAAATCACCCCCAAAACATTGTCAGAAGACGGCGCTACCTGGTTTATTGTTGAGGCTAGGTTGCAGGACGAAGCAGCACAGTTGCGCCCCGGCATGGAAGGCATTGGCAAGGTTGAGCTGGGCGAAGATAAGCTGGTCACTATCTGGACCCGAGACCTGCTGGCATGGCTGCGCCTTAAACTCTGGATGTGGTGGGCCTGATGTCCGTCTCGCTGTTCAGTCAGTCCTGGTATCGCGTCGCTGACATGGTGGTGCGGTTGCGCCGCCATGCGGATGTTCATCGCCACATTTATCGTGGGCAGGTCTGGTTTGTTCTGCAGGATCATGCCACCGGACAGTTCCACCGTTTTACCCCTGAAGCCTGGCATATCATCGGTTTGATGGACGGCAGTCGTTCATTACAGGCTATCTGGGAACAGGCGTGCCGGCAGCTGGGTGATTCGATGCCTTCTCAGGATGAGGTCATCGACCTAGTGTCCCGTTTGTTCCGCGCCAACCTTCTCAACTCGGACAGCGTGCCGGATATTGACCTGCTCCATGAGCGTTTTCGCAGTATTGAACGCAAGCGCCTGTTACAAAAAGTCAAATCACCACTGGCGATTCGGATTCCTCTGGTAGACCCGGAGCGATTCTTGAGCAGAACCCAGGCCTGGGTGCGTCCGCTGATCAGTATCTGGGGCATGCTCCTCTGGTGTGCAGTGGTTGTGACGGGATTGGTGCTGGCTGGCCTGCACTGGGATGCGCTGACCAATAACGTCAGTGACCGCATATTGTCTCTGGAAAATGTCCTGCTGATCGCCCTGATTTATCCCTTCGTCAAAACGATCCATGAACTGGGGCATGCTTACACAGTCAAGCGTTGGGGCGGCGAAGTGCATGAGATTGGCATCATGCTGCTGGTGTTCTTTCCGGTGCCTTATGTGGATGCGTCAGCCGCTTCGGCATTTCACAGCAAATACCAGCGTATGCTGACCGGCGCCGCCGGCATACTGGTAGAGGCCTTCATTGCAGCCGTCGCAATGGTGGTTTGGACGCTGGTGGAGCCGGGGGCTGTCCGTGCCATTGCATTCAATACCATGTTGATTGCCGGTGTTTCGACTCTGCTGTTCAACGGCAATCCGTTGTTACGTTTTGATGCGTACTATGTCCTGTCCGACTGGCTGGAAATTCCCAACCTGGCGACACGCGGCAACCAGTATGTCGGGTATCTGGTAAAGCGGTATGTGCTGGGTGTAGAGAGGTTGGAGTCGCCTGCCGCCAGTCGCAGGGAAGGCGCGTGGTTGGCGGGTTATGTCACGGTGTCGTACATATACCGGCTTTTTATCATGGTGATGATCGCACTGTTCATTGCCAGCGAATATTTTGTAGTCGGAACGATACTGGCTATCTGGTTGTTGTTTATGTCGGTGGTGATGCCATTGGGAAAACTGCTGAAAAAAGCGTTCACAGATCGCTCGTTGGAAAAACGTTCTGTACGGCTGTGGGGGATAACATCCTGTGTACTGGCAGGCATTGTGATTTTGTTGGGTTTCATTCCCTTTCCCCATGCGACACTGGCGGAAGGTGTCATGACACCATCGGAACAGTCACGGGTACGTGCCCGGGTCAGCGGGTTTGTGGAAACACTGGCGGTCCAGCCGGCCAGCCGGGTTGATGCCGGGCAGCTATTGATGCATCTGACTGACCCAGAACTCGCAGCACAGGAAAAGGTGCTGGAGGCCAATTTCCGTGAAGCCCAGGCACAGTATCAGGCCAGTGTCGCTGACCGAACGGTAGCTGACATTAACCGCGAGGTGGCTAAATTCAGGCAGGAAGAACTGGACAATAAACGTCAACAGATGGCGATGTTGGCGATCAACAGCCCGCAGGCAGGTCAATTTTATCCACCGGATTCAGGGACACTGGAAGGGCGCTACCTGGCCAGAGGGGATTTGTTAGGGTATGTCATCAATTACGGTGATTTGCCGGTGACCGTGATGGTGCCGGAAGACGCGATAGAACTGGTGCGGAATCAGACCCATGATGTAGAAGTCCGGTTTGTCTCAGATCGAAGTCGCTCATGGACGGCCAGTGTGTTACGCATTGAGCCGGCGGCTACCCGGCAGTTGCCCAGTAATATCCTGACATTGGAGGGCGGTGGCCGCATTGCAGCCAATCCGGATAAAGAGCGTGGCATACAATCTTTCGGTCGCTATTTCGAGCTGGAACTGGCGCTTGCAGATGACGTTCAGGCACGCCTGAATGAGCGGGTCTATGTATTGTTTCGGCATGACCCTGAACCACTGGCCTATCGCTGGTTCCGTGATATTCGCCGTGTCTTCCTGAGGCAGCTGGATGTCTAGGCGCCCAACGCGGCGACCGGCCAGTACCTTGCTGCGGCCGGAGCAAAAGGTCAAACCGGCGGGCATGCTGGAGCGCCTCTATCACGGAGCCAAAAGGCAGGGCAGCTGGTTGCTGCCCAGCAGGGCCTTCATTCATCGTCGTTTGCTTGGCGGGATCCATCGCCATGGCGAGTTATTCAGTGGCATGAGTGATTCAGAGTTACAGGATGCGCGTAAGGTTCTGCAAACAAAACTGCATCGTGAGGGGCTGACGGATGCCCTGTTGTCCGAAACGTTTGCACTGATTCGTGAAACTGCAGGTCGATCTCTGGGCATGTACCACTTTGATGCTCAATTGCTGGCTGGGTTGGCGTTAATCGAAGGCTGTGTGGCGGAGATGCAGACCGGTGAAGGTAAAACCCTCACCGCAACCCTTCCCGCTGCCGCAGCAACTCTTGCAGGTATTCCCGTACACGTCATTACAGTGAATGACTACCTGGCCCGTCGGGATGCTGAATTAATGCTGCCGGTTTATCAGGCGCTGGGCTTGAGTGTCGGATGTGTGGTTCAGGGGCTGTCGCAGGAAGAGAAAAAAAAGGCTTACGCATGCGACATTGTTTATTGCACCAACAAGGATGTCGTATTTGACTATCTGCGGGATCAGCTGGTTCTAAAAGACAACCAAAGCCCTTTACATCTGCATGGCGGAAGGCTGAAAGGAAAAGCGAGCATTGATGAATCACTGCTGCTGAGAGGTCTGCATTTTGCCATCGTTGATGAAGCTGACAGTGTTCTGCTGGATGAAGCCAGAAGCCCGTTGGTGATATCGGGAGGAAAAGGTGCAAGCCCGGAACAGCAGCAGGTGTTGTCCAAGGCAATGGCGCTGGCTTCCGAAATGGTGGTTGATCGGGATTTTAAGCTGGATCTAAAGCAACGTTCTGTTCAGTTAAGGCCTGAAGGTGAAACCTGGCTGAAGGAACAGACACGGCATGCCGGCAGCTACTGGTCAGGTAAAGTACGACGGGAAGATATTATTCACAAGGCGCTGACGGCTCGCTGTTTGTTGGAAAAAGATCACCATTATCTGGTGCGTGACGGCAAGGTTCAGATCATTGATGAGCATACGGGTCGTATCATGGCGGATCGCAGCTGGGAGCAGGGTCTGCATCAGCTGGTGGAAATCAAGGAAGGTTGTGAGTTAACGGCCGTACGGGATACGTTGGCCCGCATGACATATCAACGTTTTTTCCGACAGTACCACCATCTTGCCGGTATGACGGGTACGGCCCATGAAGTATCGGGTGAGCTCTGGTCGGTGTACGGTCTGCCCGTGATTCCCATTCCTACTCATCGGCCCAGTCGGCGTTGCTATTCAGGCCCGCGCTATTTTCCTACCCTGAATGAAAAGTGGCAGGCAGTGGTCGTCAGTATTCGTCGTATGCATGACCTTGGTCGCCCAGTTCTAGTGGGGGTTGCCAGTGTGGCGGTGGCAGAACAGTTAAGTGAATTATTGCGGCAGGAAGGCCTTGATCATCAGGTGCTGAGTGCGGTAAATGATCAGCATGAAGCCGATATCGTTGCTCAGGCAGGATTGCCGGGGCAAATAACGGTTGCGACCCAAATGGCCGGGCGGGGGACGGATATCAAGTTGGCACCTGTCGTCGAAGAGGCGGGTGGCCTGCACGTGATTCTTACCGAATATCATGATGCGTCCCGGATTGACCGACAACTAGCAGGCCGCTGTGCCCGCCAGGGGGACCCCGGTAGCTTCGAGGTACTGGTTTCTGGCGAGGACAGCTTGTTGGAAGGAAAAGCATTCATGGGGTTGGAAGCGTTAATGTCGTCTGTGACATCCTCCCCATTATCTGGACGTCTGGGGCTGGCCAGACTGAAATGGACCCAGAAACAGGTTGAACGTCGGCATGCTTCAATACGTCGACAACTTTTCCAGTCCGATGAAAAACAGGATGAACGCTTGTCGTTCACCGGTTCGGGATAATAGGTGTTACCGTGCTGAAAAGAAGAATAATCAAAGTGTTTTTGTTAATTCTGCCCATGCCGCTGATGGCGACAGAGTTGGATGATACCCAGCTGAGCTGTTTGCTGGAGCCCAGCAGTGAAATTCAAATCAGTAGCCAGGTTTCCGGCATTGTCAGTCAGGTGAATGCTGAGCGGGGGGGCAATGTTGAAAAGGGGCAGTTGCTGATTGCGTTGGAAAGTGGTCTTGAAAAAGCTGCACTAAATAGTGTCAAGGCACGGGCAGAGTTCACCATTCGTAAGCTGGAGCGTAATCAGGACCTGTTACGCAAAGGCCTGCTGTCAGAGTACGAGCGTGATGAGTTGCTGACGGATCGGGAGCTGGCGGATCTGGCAACCCGTGAGGCTGAGGAGCGACTGAAACAACGCAAGATTTACAGTCCGATTGATGCCATTGTCGTTGAACGACATGTGTCTATTGGTGAATACGTGGGATCTGAACCGGTACTTGAACTGGTTTCGCTGGATCCCCTCCATGCAGAGATTGTCCTGCGTTCTGATTACTATGGCACTCTAGAGCCGGGCATGCCGGTTGAGGTACTGGTAGGATCTGATGGCAAACCCTATCAGGGTACGGTTAAGATTGTGGATAAGGTTATTGATGCTGCCAGCGGAACCTACGGTGTTCGTGTTGAGGTACCTAATCCGGGGGCTCGTTTACCCGCAGGGCTCAAATGTCGCGCTGCGTTTAATGTGGCAAAAGCTGAATAAGTATGTACTTACTGCTTCTTGGCGGTAATCAGATAAAACGGGGTTTCCAGTTCAATGTGTTGAATAGTGATATCGGTGAACCCGTTATTTTGCAATTGAGCCACATAGTCGTCTGATGTTCTGAAAGAACGGAAAAACAGAAACATGGGCAGCATGGAATAAGGCAGCCGCTGGTTGTTTATCTGGATAGGACTGCGTTCAAAAATCAGTACTGTCCCACCGGGCTTGAGTGATGTATAAGCTTGTTCAATAAATCGTTGTGTCGCATCTTCAGGCCAGTCGTGCAGGATGGATTTGAAGGTAACGATATCCATGTTGTCCGGTAGCTGATCAGACAATGCGTTGGCTTTGAAAAAACGGATACGGTTGGCTTCCGGGGTATCAGCCACATGTTGCATGCCTACCTCGCAGACCACGGGAAGATCGATAATCGTCGCCAGTAGTCGTGCATGCTGCCTGCAGAGTTGCCATGAAAACTCACCGCTGTTGCCCCCAATATCCATTATCTGTCGATATTGACTGAAATCATGATGTGCCAGACAGGCCGCTGCTTCGTAGCGGGTATAAGTAGATGTGAAGCGCATCCAGCGGCGGGTGAGCGCCATATTCTCATCCGTCACCTCAAAACAGCGATGGTAACCAAATAATTCAAATAGCCTCGACTGCTTCATGAACTGTTGTGGGTTTTGCAGCAGTGTTGTGAACCCGCTCATAACATCCGGCGCAACAAGATTGCTGAAGGCAATTTTGGTTTCCAGCAAATCGCGAAAGCGCAAGATATTGCGAAAGTGTGTTGTTAATTGAATTCTAGCATTTTGTCGTTCAATCACCTGATTGACTGCGAGTAACGCCAGAAGTGTTTCTGTTCCAAGCCTGTCGCTGCGGAGGCAGTCGCAGGCTTGTGCCAGGTCTATTTGCTGATGGCTACTGAGTAAATCTATCAACCCGGTTTCCAGTGCACTGTTCAGCGCCTGATGATCCATGAAGGTGGTCAGGTAGCGATCAATCTGCAGGTAGTCGGCGTAATGACTGCCGTTATGATTGGGGGGTTGGTTAACCGGGATTGTCATGGCAGAGATGCTTCTCTTGGTGTCTCGTTATGCGTCCAGCCTTGAATGATCTTGAGTGCCTGCTCACAGGTGGATACTACATCTTTTTTGCCATCAATCACGAAATCCGCATGAGGACGCACTTTTTCGATTTGTTTAGTTAGCAGGTCATGCACACTGTTGATGTAGTTATCCATGTATTCCTGCAGCCAAAGGATATTGTCAGTTGCAGGTGATGTGTGTTTTGAACGGGTGAAGTGCTTTGTGAATGCGCGAATGTTTCGGGCCAAGGCGATATCCAGGGGGATATCAATCCACAGCATAAGATCAACGTGTCGGGCCGACTCGGCATGACAATAACCAAACGGTGTTTCAAACAGGATGATATTTCGAGGGGAAATGGAGAATGGTTGACTGGGTGGTGTTACGGCTTGCCCGCTCTTCAGTAGTGCCAGATCATCACTCAAACCTGGGATGGTTAGCACGTTGTAATCAAGGCCTTTATCGAGCCATTCTATGATCGACTCAATGGGCTGATCTGTGACTGTTTGGTAGTGGTCATAGTCAATAATGCATGCATCCAGATGCGTGGCAATGGCACGGGTTAGCGTGCTTTTTCCACAGCCCGGAGACCCTGCAATGGCGATGATTGAAGCCATTACTACCTACTCATTCTTCGTATTCTGATGAGTGAGTATAGGCGTGAACGGGTATGGAAGGCTACGTAAAGATAAGAGTCTGAACCAATCGCGTTATAAAAAACGCAGTGATTACACGCAGTATTCACCGCGATCATCCAATATGCCCCAGATGACGTCTCGACACTGCAGTAATGCATCGAGGTGCTTCTGAATGGTTTCCTGGGGAACAGTATCAATGTCCTCCAGTGTGCGACAGTGTAAAGAAATTTGATCCAGATGTCGGTGCAGCTTCCTGTCAGAGGCTTTTAGCAAGGTTTTAGCTGCAGGGAATTGGTCCACATAACGATGAATGAATTCAAGCGAGAGTTTATTTTTAATTTTTGTGAGTTTGTCTCCAAACTCGGTTTTTTCATTGCGTGTAATCGTGGCAAGTTGATCCTCTTTCAGACTGGCAAGTGCTATCGAGTGTTCAGTTGCCGCTTGCATCAAGGTTGTTAGATTTTTGATTGAGCGTTTATCCAGAGGGTTAAGGAGTGTTTCATCACCGAACCTATTGGCAAACTGTGAAGCTGCCTTGATAGTTGGTACAACCGTATCGATGTTGTAGCGTATTGTGTCGAGTGCCTGCTGGCGTACCTTGATACCTTTGGCTGAGTACGCAAAGGCAGACAGCATTTCCCCCACGGTTTTCTTCAAAAGCGACTCGGCAATCTCCTGTGCTTCAACACCAAATGTATCGCGGCTGGTACGACTCACTTTCAGCGATTGCTCTTTAAGGTCTTGTGCATCGTCCTTGTTAACCTCAAACTTTGACGACAACTCAGATCGGGCCTGTGCACTATCGAGTCCGAACGACTGGGCCAGCTGATCACTTTTAAGCAAGTCCATACGAATATTAAATGAAATGGTCTGAACGGTGTTGTTTAACCCAAGAACCAGAGTTTGCAGTTTGCTGCTGTCATTAACAAAATCGTCGAGAGTAGCTCCCGGTAATTGTTTAAAGGACTCAAGGCGAACGCCGGAGCCAAGCAGTGAATCTATAATTTCATCCTGTGTCATTGAGCAATAGACGTTATTTAAAACGCTTTCATCAGGAAGAAGGTTGTGATTTTGTAACTCCAGAAGAGTGTCCATCATTTCCCTTCTGGTGGATGCGTTGGTAAAGAACTCGTGACTCTTTCTCTCCACGACTCCTTGGGTGGGGACAAGGTCGTGATTTTGCAACTCCAGAAGAGCCCCCATCATTTCCCTACTATTTGATGCGTTGGTAACGAATTCGTTGCACTTTTTCTCCACGATTTTGGGGGAGGGAGTAAAGCCTGAGCGGGTCATTTTCTGGAACTGTTTTATGAATTCTCCAGCATTTTGAGTTTTTCTGAGTTGGTCATTGTACTTGACCGCTTTAACCGTTAAGTCTTTTTTGGCTGGCGTCTTGGATAGTTTGAAATCTTTCAGTGATTTTTGTGGACACTGGCAGTCGGGATGTTGCTTGATTGAAGCTGCATCGACGACGGCTACTCGATGAGAGGTATCATCAAAGTTTTTTGGAGTTCCGATACCATATGGGGGCCGGTTGTTACGTATCAAAGCTGAAATAGAAGGCATACAAACAATCCATTGTTCATTTTATTTGTTGTGGATTACTAGGCTAATGCCCTTTAGTCATTTTAGGTATTATTCCAATGTAGAAGTGACAATTCCGTCTATTTAATGCTTTTTTATATAAAGAAAGAGATTTTTATTGTTTTACTTTATTTTTAAATGGGTAACTCATTGATTTTTCAGTTGATCTTGTTATCCCGGTTTGGATCGAAAGCGCGTACAATCAGTGGCGATATTGGTCATTCTATGATGGGCACGTTATGGCGCTTAAAGCCACGATTTTCAAAGCAACACTCAATATTGCGGACCTTGACCGCAATTACTATCAGAATCACAGCCTGACAATTGCCCGACACCCGTCTGAAACGGATGAGCGGATGATGATCAGGCTGCTGGCCTATGCCTGTCATGCCAGTGAATCTCTGAGTTTTACCAAAGGGCTGAGTACTGACTCAGAGCCGGATTTATGGCAGAAGTCGCTCAGTGATGAAGTCGAAGTGTGGATTGATCTTGGTCTGCCGGATGAAAAGCGTATTCGTAAGGCATGTGGGCGAGCGGCGTCTGTCTGGATTTACAGTTATGGTGGACGCACTGCGGATATCTGGTGGCAACAGATACGCAACAAGTTGACCCGGTTTGAGAACCTGACAGTTATTAACCTGCCGGAGTCTGCGACTGATGAGCTGGCAGGCATGGCTGAGAGAACCATGCAACTACAGTGCATGATTCAGGATGGGGCAATTTCCATCAGCAACGGCAGGCAGCATATTACGGTTGAGCCGCAGCAATGGCTGATCAGTGGGGTGATGTCGTGAGCTGATCCGGGGTTCACGAGGCGTGCGAAACGTTCCCCGTTGTGCTTCCATTACCGGTATGCAAGGCAGGATAACCACAGGAATGTGAACCCATAATGTTTAAAGCCATCCGCGTTTTTCTCTTGTTGCTTGTGCTCTTTTTTATCGGGCTGAATACGTGGCAGACCATGATCAGGACTACTGACTGGAATGATCCTTTGTGGGTGACCATCTATCCCATCAACGCTGCCGGTAATAACAAGGTGCAGGAGTATATTGATCGTTTATCCGTGGATGATTTTGACAGCCTTGAGAGTTTTATCGCCGAGCAGGGGGCGGCCTATGACCTGCCGCTGAATCAGCCCATAGAAGTGAATTTAGGACGGCAGTTGAAAGAGATTCCAGATTCCCCTCCGGCTAATGCTGGCAAGTTGGATGCCATTATCTGGTCCCTTAGGTTCCGCTACTGGGCCTGGAGAATGAAGCAGACGAAGTCTGACGCCATTACGAATATACGACTCTTTGTGCTCTACCATGACCCTGAAACCATGCCACGACTGGCTCATTCTGCGGGTATGCAAAAAGGATTGATTGGTTTAATTAATGCGTATGGTGATTGGCAATATAAAGGCAGTAACCAGGTTGTTATTGCCCATGAAATGCTGCATACCGTCGGCGCAAGTGACAAGTATGATTTTTCCAACGGTCAACCCATTCATCCTCATGGTTATGCCGAGCCTGAGCGTACGCCGCTGTATCCACAGCGTTATGCCGAATTGATGGGAGGGCGTATTCCCAAGAATGCCGATGAAAGTGACATCCCGCGAAGTCTGAAAAAGGTCAGGATAGGCCCGGAAACGGCTAGGGAAATTAACTGGATATCACAGTAAGTTGGTATTGATACAAATGACTGTTTGTCAGCATAAGCACTGCCTATTAGCTGGCACTGGTTATGCTGTCAGTAAGGAAGAACAACCACCGTACTGCCGTAATCAATAAACTCCTGATGTAACCATTTTGCCGCATCCACCCTTACCCTGATGCAGCCGTGACTGGCAGGGCGGTTGGGTACGTGATCAGAGCCATGAATGGCATAACCTTGTCTGAAAAACATGCAATAGGGCATGGGAGCACCGCCTTCACCGATGGGATAAGTATTGGAATAACACTTGGATGTCCCTTTGCGATAAATGCGAAATGCGCCATCCGGGGTACGGCAATGGCTATTTGTATCTGCACACCAGTCCTGACCGCCAGAAGCACGACCCATACCTACCAGTTGTCCGGCACTGCTATAGGCTGCCCAGACATTAATGCGTGGGCTGTAGACAAAGATGTCTTGTCGAATGGAGGGAATTTGTGGTGGAAAACTGAGAAGAATATCTTCAGTAAATTCCTGCGGTTTAAGATCCAGGTATTTCACCGCAGGACTGTTTGCCAGTGATCGATAGGTGTTTGCCGCATTGCCACAGGGTTTATCCTGAGAACAATAGAATTCAGGCTCGCTATCCATGGCGAAGGAAGGTGGTGTTACGACCCAAAAACACCATAGAAGGCATATAGAAACCGTATACTGCTTACAGCACAACATGACGACAACTTCCCTGTCAGTGAAACGCTATTTACGGATATTGCTTTTGTATCCACATACTGCCAAGGCATGCTGCTTACTTGAGAGTGCTCGTTCCCGATTATAAAGCCGTTTTTTTAACGCAGTATTTTGTTGGCAGTATTATTAGTAAATATAGTCAAAACAGAAGGTTATCCTGTTTTGTAGTGGGCTATCAGGCCTTTTGGCTGGGGGCTTAAAAGGCGAATAACTTAACATGTGTCAACTATCGGATTAGACTGAAGTTATACAGGGTGACATGGAAGGCAAAGGCCAAAAATGCGTCACAATAAGGCATGGAATGGATTATTACCTGTTGTTGGTATAGCGACTCTTATCGGGTTGTCCGGTTGTGCGAAAGAGAAGCTTGAGGTAGTTGAATCCGGGTTCAGCTGTTCAGGGGAAATTAATTCGAATGTCTGGAACTGTAGTGGAACTGCTCGAATGGAGCGGAATGACCTGCAGCAGACGTTTGTTGTGATTGATGATCCGGCACCGGCGGAAATCATAGTGGCTGATAATGTTTCCCAGACAGGGGGGCTGGCGTCTGTGGATGAACAGGCTTCCGGGGTTGATGACGTGCCTGCTTCAGAGTCTGCGAGTGTCGACGATATTGCAGACGTTTCAGAACAGGTTGCCATGGATGATGAGGATTCAGAGATTACGCAGGCATTCACAAATGAACCTGCACCAGTCGTAGAGGTGGAGCCGACACCACCAGAGCCAGAATGGGTGCAAAATATCCCCGCAGAGGCTGCAGATACGCCGACTATGGAACCTCCCTCAGAACCTTCAAGCATACCGTCACCGGTTGAGTCATCCACCTTGGCAGCCTCCGAGATGATGAGTGCGCCGGCTGCTGATATTCCTGACACCTCTCCAGACTGTCAGCCTGCCTACAGTGCCGATCAGTTCTATCTGCAGTTTTCCGCGTCACAGAGAATTGATGGCCTTAAAGCGCTTGCCGCCCGTTTGCAGCCTGTTGAAACCGAGATCATTGCGACGATGGTGAAAGGGCAAACCTAGCAGGTTCTGATCAGCAAAGGATTCAGCAGTCGTGAAGCGGCTGGATCGCTGGCTGCTTTGCTGAAAAAGCAGGGTGTCAGCAAGCCCTGGGTACGTCCGGGGTATTCGCTCTTGCCGGTATTGGCAGATCAGACGCTGATGTTGCCGGCTGAAGGCTGTCCGTAAACGATGTGAAGTGATGCATCGCAGAGAACCGTGGGGGCGGAGGCTGGGAGGCAATCACTTCTGTTGAAAGAGGAGGGAGTGAGTACGTTGAGCCATCCTTGGTGGCGCATCCTTGCGCCGGGGTACATCCTTGTGATTACAGATTAATAACAACCGGTGGTGGGAAAAACCGGAAACCTCCCCTTTCACTTGTAAGCTTTTTCCTACGAGACCGCGGTCTACTACCCTGATGCATCCGACTTGTTTCAGGATGCCATTGCAGTGTAGGTCTGCATTGCGGTTAAATATCTCTCTGTGTTTGATATATTTTACATTTGAATGGATGACATCCAGATGTCGTCTTTTTTTGGGTGTTATAAGAATTACGCGGGTGTAGCATGCAATTAAATGATCAGAATCTTTTACGCTCCCAAGCGTATATTGATGGCGATTGGGTGGCTGGCCAAACTACATTGGCCGTTACTAATCCGGCGGATGGAGCATTACTGGCTAATGTTCCCGATCTGGGGACGGCTGAGACAGTCCTGGCAATTCAGGCAGCGGAACGCGCACAGAAACTCTGGAAACAACAAACGGCCAAGGCTCGAAGCGCGATTCTGCGCCGCTGGTATGAACTGATCATTGAGCACCAGGAAGACCTTGCACTATTGATGACCAGTGAACAGGGCAAGCCGCTTGCAGAATCCCGGGGCGAGGTACTTTATGGTGCATCGTTCGTCGAGTGGTTTGCTGAGGAAGGCAAACGAGCGTATGGCGATGTGGTACCCGAACACTTGCCGGGGCGCAAAGTGCTGGTGACCCGTGAGCCTGTCGGCGTCGTGGCAGCCATTACCCCCTGGAATTTTCCGATTGCCATGATAACGCGGAAAGCTGCACCGGCTCTGGCAGCGGGTTGTTCGATTGTTATCAAACCCGCAGAAGCGACACCGCTGTGTGCCTTGGCGCTGGCAGAACTGGCAGAACGCGCCGGTGTGCCGGCTGGGGTGTTGAATGTGGTAACAACCGCGCGTCCTGCAGAGGTTGGTCAGGCTCTCTGCGCCAGCCCTCTTGTAAGAAAAATGTCGTTTACAGGTTCAACCGGTATTGGCAAGTTATTGATGAAACAGTGCGTGGATACGGTGAAAAAAGTTTCCATGGAGCTGGGGGGGAATGCGCCGTTTATTGTTTTTGAGGATGCGGATGTTGATCGCGCTGTTGAGGGACTGATGGCTTCTAAATTCCGCAACTCTGGACAAACCTGTGTGTGTACCAATCGGGTATTTGTCCATGACAGCATTTATGAAGTGTTCGTTGGTAAGCTGGCGGGGCAGGTTGAACAACTGAAAGTCGCCTCAGGGGTGACGGATGGGAGCCAGCAGGGACCATTGATCAATGACGCTGCTGTAAAAAAGGTTGAACAGCATGTTGCTGATGCCGTAGAGAAAGGGGGACGGTTACTGGTTGGTGGCCAACGTCACAGTCTGGGAGGAACCTTCTATGAGCCCACCGTTATTGCTGAAGCCAATACGGATATGATGTGTTTCCGGGAAGAAGTTTTCGGGCCTGTGGCACCGGTGTTCCGCTTCAGTAATGAAGATGACGTTATTGCGATGGCGAACGATACTGAATACGGCTTGGCAGCTTATTTCTATGCCCGCGATCTGGGCAGGGTGTTCAGGGTGGCTGAAGCGCTGGAGTATGGTATGGTTGCTGTGAATGAGGGCATCCTGTCTACGGAGGTCGCCCCTTTTGGCGGTTATAAGGAATCCGGTATTGGTCGGGAAGGTTCGAAATACGGCCTTGATGAATACCAGGAAATCAAATACACCCTGTTGGGTGGTTTGTAATCGCAATACTCATGGTTCAATGTTTTCGTTTACTGAGTGGGGCGGTGTAAAGCCGCTTCATTGCACTTCGTCATGTACCCGTCATACTGTTCAGCCTTGTAAAGTACACACTATGCGTTTAGTGCCACCATAGGGAGAGGTCATGGAACTGCTGGTACCATTTGCCCGTGGCTTTGTCGTCAATGCCGGAATGATTGCTGCCATTGGTGCGATTAATGCGTTTGTACTGCGGCAGGGAGTATTGCGACAACATCTGCTGGCAACGGTCTTCTTCTGTGCATTGGCTGATACGCTCTTGATCGTTTTAGGGGCGGCTGGCTTGGGGTTGCTGATCTCCCGGGTGGACTGGTTGCTCAAAAGTGCACTCTGGGCTGGTGTCGCCTTTCTGCTTTGGTATGCCTGGTTGGTCTTGCGCAGTGATCCCGAGCCAGAACAATTGATTCTGAGCGGTAAAGGCAGCCGAAGTCTTCGTAAGACACTATTGGTGTTGATGGGGCTGTATTTCATCAATCCCCAGGCGCTTGTTGAAGTGGTGGTGCTGATTGGTTCCATGGCCGCCCAGTATCCGGATGAACAGCGCCTTGCCTTTACGGTAGGCTGTGTCCTGTCGTCCTGGGTCTGGTTTTTTAGTTTTGGCTATGGAGCCCTGCGTCTTTCCCATTTGCTGTCATCCCGAACCGCATGGCTGTGGATTAATCGTATTACCGCGTTGATTCTTGTGATTGTTGCAGCGTCAATGGCAAGGCAGGCGTTGATGACATAGTCCTGCCATTGGTACAGCAGGACCATGGCAGGAGGAGCAGGTGTCAGCTTTTTCCTGGTGAGAATATTTTGGTTTTCTCAAACTGGCCGTCAAACAGGCCATAACGTACATAACCCTTGGCATTGGGCAATTCCAGCGTCCAGCTCTGTCCGGCATAAAGGCGGGTGCCTTCCGACAGAGGTGTGCAGCTGTCGTCTTTTTTGCTGGTGCAGAATTTCCCGTTTCTCAGTACGGCGTTCATATTGCCCTGGTTGGTGAAGACAATCTTGTTGCCTTTCCACTCGGCGACCACGTCATACTTCGGATTGGCAGGGCGAATAAAAACCAGTGCCTGGTAGGCGATCAGCAGTTTGATAGCGGTTTGTGTTGCCTGAATATCTCCCACCACCGGTCGGAAAGTGACCCGGTAAACCTCTTCCTTTGCATTGGGGGTTTCCAGGCTAACCAGTCGTACCGTTTTACGGCCATTGGGTGGAATGATGGCTTTCTGCGGGGTAGCAAGCAGCTTCAGTTTGTCCGGATCGGTAATACGGATGCGTTCCTCATTCTCCTGTCCCGGGTTGACCACCTTGTAGACCTCGGTCTGAAGATAGAGGTTTTCCGGATCAGGGTTGGTCACCATGATGTCCTGCCGTGGCGGTTGGCCGGGCTCAAAGTAAACAATCATTTTATCCAGGGACATACTGGCGTGCAGCGACGGTGCTGTTACCGACAACAGGGTGACCAGCAGGGAGGTGATAATCCTTCGCATAGTATTGGCTTTGTCCAGAAAGCGGGAGCAGTAATACTGCGATTGTAAGTAGCCGTTGTACAGGAATCCAGCGCAAATCCTGCTGCCGGATTACTCTGCGGCTACTGTGACCTGGGCAGCGCCATAATAGCGGCTATCCTGCAGGTTGTTCCTGGCGGAGTTGCTCAAGTTGATAGAAACGACAGGTGATGTACTACAGTCGCTTTGATTGCTGAGCGGCATGGTTTTGGGTGTTTGAAGATTGATGGGGGATGTGCTGGATTGATCGTTTAACACCACCTGGTAGGGCACTTCACTCCCTCCGTCGGAACTCAAGACCATGCGGCTGTCATTCCGGCTGCCGCTAGCCTGAAGGGAGTAGTGAGACATACCGTTCCCCTGTATGCACAGTTTTTGCTGAAGGGTATTGGTAGGAATGATCTCTGCGGGGGCTTCAGGCAACGCTTCCGGTTCTGTTGTATTACTGGATGGGGCGGATGCCGTGTCTGTGGCCTGTGCACGGGACTCTGCCGCCTGTATCGCCTGGATATTGGATAATACCTGTTTGGCCGTTTTTACGGTGACTGATGAACTGCTGCTGGTAGCGACTGCATCCACTGCGGTAGTTTGCTCTGTTTCTGGTTCGGTTGAATCCGGAGCAACGGCAAATGTCTCTACCGTTAGTCGGGGGGGGATCACCAGAGTGATGGTAAAGCTACCACTGGAGGTTTTACCCACGGGTCCCTGACTGGCTGCCTGAGACAGAGAGATATTGCTGGCGACAGATGCCAGAAACAGCGCTAATAAAAAGCGGCTGACGACACCATCTGGGCGGAACTGCTGTTGACTGGGCGCACACGCTGCAACCGGCATACCCCGGTGCGAGTGGTGAAGCCCGACTACTCGAACATCCATGTTACGACTGGCCTTCACTGATTTCTGTTTTCAGTATAGGTCGGTGGAAAGGCTCTAAATCCTGTGTTAAATGATGTTTAAGCGCCCATATCTGATAAGGGGGGGCGTTTATCTTTGCTTCTGAAATAAAGCCGCAGAAGGCGCCAGTTTTCTGGCGAAAACAGGTATTCATCCCGCGTCACCTGCGGGAATCCCAGTATCAACGTGATCGGGAATCCGTTACAATTCGTCGCTTTATCGTACTGCGGTAGCAACACCCCGGTCTTTTCGAGTGACGAATCCGGAGTCTGTCTGGATATAGGTTGCCTCTGCAGCAGGGTATATCCAGACGGGGTCAGGCATTCGACCTCGCCAACACATTTGCCATGAATTCTTAACTATCATGTGCAGCTAAGGTTTGCGTCACCTTCGGTGAGGGAAACCTTATATTGACCAGAAAGGCGCATTTATCATGTCAGAAAACATTCCTCAGTTCCGGGAACTCGGACTGTCCGAGCCTATCCTGCAGTCTTTGCAGGAACTGGGTTATGAAACTCCCTCCCCGATCCAGGCAGAAAGCATCCCGCTGCTGCTGGATGGCTGTGACCTGCTGGGCCAGGCTCAGACCGGTACCGGTAAGACTGCCGCATTCGCGCTGCCGCTGCTTAACAATATTGATCTGTCCAGCAAGGCAACCCAGCTGTTGGTGCTGGCGCCAACCCGTGAACTGGCGATCCAGGTTTCTGAGGCGTTTCAGTCTTACGCCCGTCATTTGAAAGGGTTCCATGTGCTGCCTATTTACGGTGGCCAGAGCATGGGCCAGCAGCTGCGCCAATTGCAGCGTGGCGCCCAGATTGTTGTCGGTACGCCAGGCCGGGTGATGGATCATATCCGTCGTGGCACCCTGAATCTGGATACACTGAAAGCCCTGGTGCTGGATGAAGCCGATGAAATGCTGAAGATGGGCTTCATCGATGATATCGAATGGATTCTTGAACACACGCCGGAAGAGCGCCAGATCGCGCTGTTTTCCGCCACTATGCCGGAAGTGATCCGTAAGGTCGCGCATCGTCACCTGAAAAATCCCCGTGAAGTCCGCATCAAGGCCAAGACGACGACAGTCGACACGATTGAGCAGTCTTACTGGCTGGTCAGCGGGCTGCACAAACTGGACGCACTAACCCGTATCCTGGAAACGGAAGAAAGCGACGGCCTGATCATTTTCGTGCGCACCAAGACCTCCAGTGTCGAGCTGGCGGAAAAGCTGGAAGCCCGTGGTTACGCCAGTGCCCCGCTGCACGGTGACATGACCCAGGCTTTGCGTGAGCGTACCGTTGAGAAACTGCGTGAAGGTAAGCTGGATATCGTTGTCGCTACGGATGTGGCCGCTCGAGGCCTCGACGTTGAGCGGATCAGCCACGTCATTAACTACGATATTCCTTACGATACTGAAGCTTACGTCCATCGTATCGGCCGTACCGGGCGTGCCGGCCGTAAGGGTAAGGCAATCCTGTTCGTCGCAAACCGCGAGCGCCGCATGCTGCGTTCCATTGAGCGCGCGACCCGCCAGACCATCCAACAGCTGACCCTGCCGACCCGTGAGCTGGTGGCAGAGCGCCGTGTGTCCAAGATGCTGCAGCAGGTTCAGGAAGCCCTCGACAGCGAACAGCTGGATTTCTTCAAGGGTGTTGTGACCGATATGCGTCACCAGACTGAAGTCGACACCGTTGACCTGGCGGCTGCCCTGCTGTTTCTGGCACAAAAAGACCGCCCTCTGCAGCTGAAGGAAGAACCGGTACGTACCCGTGAACCCCGTCAGCGTGATGACCGTGAAGGTGGCCGTGATCGTCGTGACCGCGGCGATCGTGGTGAGCGCCGTTCCCGGGAATTTGCCAATGTGAACATGCAGCGTTATCGCCTGGATGTTGGTCGTGAACACGGTGTCATGCCGGGTAATATCGTTGGTGCTATTGCCAACGAAGCAGAGATCGACAACCGCTATATCGGTCACATCAAGCTGTTTGATAATTACAGCACCGTGGATCTGCCTGAAGGCATTCCGGGTGAAGTCCTGCAGCACCTGCAGAAGGTACGGGTCTGTGGCCGTCCTCTGAAAATGGAGCAGGTTCCCGGTGGTGGCGAGCAACGTCCACCGCGTCGTGGAGGCCAGGGCGGCAACCGTCGTCGTGAAGGTGGCCGTGACGGTGGTCACCAGCGTCGTCCAGCAGCCAGGACTGAATAAGGCCTGAAAAAAACCGCTATTGATTGATTCAATAGCGGTTTTTTTATCTGCCCGTTTTTTTGTTACTCCTGTTTACACGGCTTCCTCGAGCGCTTCTTCCTGATCAATAGCTTCCTCGTCATTCATGCCGAGTTCCTTGATTTTACGGGTCAGGGTATTGCGTCCCCAGCCCAGCAGGAGGGCAGCATCACGGCGTCTGCCACAGGTGTGTTTCAGTGCTGTTTCAATCATGATGCGCTCGAACGCGGGTATGGCACGATCCAGCAGGCCGCTTTCGCCACGGGTGAGCTGCTGGTCAGCCCAGTTGCGTAATGCCTGTTCCCAGTTATTACCCATTGTAGATGACCGCTGTTGGTCCAGCAGTTCCGGTGGTAGGTCGGAGACATGCACTTCCCGGCTGGAGGCCATCACCGTAATCCAGCGACAGGTGTTTTCCAGTTGCCGGACATTGCCCGGCCAGTCTAGGCTGCTCATGTAGGCTTCCGTTTCAGGGCGGAGCAACTTGGGTTCGACGCTCAGTTCACTGGCTGCCCGGTCCAGGAAGTGGCGGGTCAGCAGAGGGATGTCTTCACGCCGGTCGCCGAGGCGTGGCAGATGCACCCGGATCACGTTCAATCGATGAAACAAATCTTCCCGGAAGGAACCGGCGGCCACCAGTTTTTCCAGGTTCTGGTGGGTGGCCGCGATAATCCGGACATCCACCTGCACTGGCGTATGGCCGCCTACCCGGTAGAACTCCCCATCGGCCAGGACCCGCAAGAGCCGGGTCTGGGTTTCAGCGGGCATGTCGCCGATTTCATCCAGAAACAGGGTGCCGCCATTAGCCTGTTCAAACCGGCCACGACGCATCTGGTTGGCGCCGGTAAAAGCCCCTTTTTCATGACCGAAAAGCTCAGATTCAATCAGGTCCTTGGGAATGGCCGCCATGTTCAGGGCAATAAAAGGGTTGGCCGCGCGCGGGCTGTGGCGATGCAGGGCATGGGCAACCAGTTCCTTACCAGTGCCCGATTCGCCGTTAATCAATACCGTGATATTGGACTGTGACAGACGGCCGATGGCGCGAAACACTTCCTGCATGGCTGGCGCTTCACCAATGATTTCCGGCGTCGCCGCTCGCTCCAGCCCCTGGTACTGAATCGCCTGTTCACGGACATGAGACTGTGCACGTTTGATCAATGTGACCGCTTCATCGACATCAAACGGTTTGGGCAGGTATTCAAAGGCACCGCCCTGGTAGGAGGCAACCGCGCTATCCAGATCCGAATGGGCCGTCATGATGATGACCGGCAGGGCAGGGTGCTCTTCCTTGATCAGCTTGAGCAGGTCAAGGCCTCCTGTGCCGGGCATACGGACATCGCTGATGATGACGTCAGGCTGCTTGCTCGCAATGGCGGCCAGAGCTGCATCGGCGGTTTCGAAACTGCTGGTCTGTATCCCTTCCTGGGCCATGGCGCGCTCAAGCACCCACCGTATCGAACGATCGTCGTCTATGATCCAGACGTTACCGGTTGTGCTCATGGTGCTGCTCCTGCATCTGTTTGTCTGTCTGGCTGCTCAAAGGGGATGAACAGGGAGAATACGGTTTTCCCGGGTTCGCTTTCACAGGTAATCACGCCGCTGTGCCGGGTGATAATGGATTGGGCGATACTGAGTCCCAGGCCAGTGCCGTCAGCCCGGCCGCTGATCATGGGGTAAAACATGTTTTCCACCATGTCGGCGGGAATGCCGGGGCCGTTGTCGATAATATCTAGGCGGCAAATAAGCCGGTGACGGACATTGCCAATGGTGAACTGCCGCATGATCCGGGTTTTCAGTGTAATGTTGCCGTCACTGAGGGGCATGTGCTGGCTGATGGCCTGCATGGCGTTACGCACGATGTTCAGGGTGGCCTGAATCAGCTGCTCTGCATCGGCGGCGATAGGGGGAATACTGGGGTCATAGTTGCGGGTGAGGGTCATGTGGCCGCCGGTTTCCGCATCAATCAGGCTGCAGACCCGTTCCAGCACCTCGTGGATATTCACTTCGGCCAGCTGGGGCGGTTTGATCGGCCCCAGCATGCGGTCGACCAGGTTGCGCAGACGATCAGCTTCTTCAATGATGACGTTGGTATAGTCTTTCAGGGATTCATCCGGCAACTCCCGGGCGAGCAGCTGGGCGGCACCGCGAATGCCACCTAACGGATTCTTGATTTCATGAGCCAGGCCCCGCACGAGGATCTTGGCCGTTTCCTGGCGGGTCTTGATGGTTTCTTCGCGGGTGATACGCAGCAGCCGGTCCCGTGGTTGGAGTTCCATCAGTAGTGTTGTATGGCCATTTTCGGTCACTGGCGTGACCATGTAATCCGCGGTCAGGCCGCTACCGTTGGGGAGCTGAAGTTTGGCTTCCCGCTTGGTGTAACTGGTGGCGTTGTTCAGGGCCTGCTGAAGATGCTCGGTGGACGGCGGCTCTTCACGGAACAACTCGTCAATATGCAGGCCATGTAGTTGCCGGTCACTGGCTTCGATCAGGGTTTCTGCAGCCGTATTCATATACTGGAGCTGCAATCCTGCATCAAAGGCCAGTACGGCAGTGGTGAGGTTTTCCAGTAATGTCTGGTACATGGGCAGTATTAATTCTTGTGGATAATCCGATTGCATGTTGCACTCCCCCGGTTAATGCAAGAAGCAAACCAGTACCGGGATTCTATTGTGCACTACCCGCCTGGTGTCTGTGTTGTATGCCGGTGTGATACTTTTTAGGGCATGCCATTTTGACATACAAGCCAAAATGCACCAATAAGGTGCGTTTCGGTTGGGTGTTATGTTTAATGTCTGGCCCGGCGTCAGGGTGCGGGTGCAATGGGCGGCGTGGGCTGGGGGTTGAACAGGGCTGAGTGACGGTAAACATAAATGGTGCGCGGAGTACTGCTCAGTAATACCTTTTTACGCTGGTCGATGACTTGCGCTGTCAGGGTATGTTCACCCCGGTAGGGTTCCTTGATGATGAAGGTGCCGTTCTTGCTGAGGCCGACCTCTCTACCATTCTGCATGAGGCGGATATAGTGTCCGTTAAGCAGTTCGGGGCTGAGGTTAGTTTTTACGGTGATTTCTGTAGGGTTGCGCAGGTTTTCCTTTTCTTCCGGTGTCGTGATGGTTAACTCTGCGTACTTTGGTGGTGCTGGTTCTTCCTTGTTGGTTGATAGGGATTGAGCAGGAGTCAGGGTGGGGACAATCTGTATCGGTTTAAGCTCAACGGCTTCGGCATCTGCATCAGGGGCCGGGTCATCGGTGTAAACGACAGAGCCATCTTTTTCAACGACACGATAAATTTCCGAGTTGGCTGATGTCAGTGGTGACACGAATAATGAAAGCAGTGTGACGGCCAGCAATGCCTGCCTGAGTGAGCGCATGGGATAGCCCTTGTTTTTGATTGTTATCTCACCACATCATAACGACTCTACTGAGAGTTCTCCATCTTATTGGCGACTTATGCCGTGGGTCTGCTCTTAATCTTTCAAACATAATAATACGGAGGATTATTAGTGGTTTTTTCGCTTTTCTGTGACTTTGCACGGGTTATTAAATGAGGGGGGGCACTTTACTCAATACGATGGTTAGAAACTATGACTTCGTTAAAATGAAGGCCCTGTCTGCAGAATAAGATTTACTCAGTCGTTCGCTAACAAGATCCACTATATTTCTTACCGCATAAATTCAGGATAGAGAAATATGGCTGATCTGGGCGTGAGTTCCGTATTGCCGCCACTCTTGTCTATTACCCTGGCGATCACAAGCCGGCAGGTGTATCTCTCCCTGATCGCAGGTATCTGGTTTGGCCACACGATCCTGTTGGACGGTGCCCTGTTTAACGGCTTGGCAAACAGTCTTGATGCACTCATACAGGTCTTTCAATCCCCGGATGATACACGTGTTATTTTCTATACGTTTGTCATTGGCGGGTTAATTGCCATCCTGGAAGCCTCAGGGGGCGTGCGCGGTTTTATCAATTGGCTGGAAAGAAAACGCTGGGCAAATAATCGCAGGCGAGCACAATGGTTGGCCTGGTTTATCGGTATCGTCATTTTTATTGAAGCGAATTTAACGATACTGGTTGCTGGTATTGTTTCACGCCCCCTGTTTGATCGTTTTCGCTTGTCGCGGGAAAAACTGGCCTACATCATTGATGCGACCTCCGCGCCGGTATGCATGCTGATTCCTCTTAATGGCTGGGGAGCATTCAACCTGGTTCTGTTGGGCAATATGGGGGTCGCTGATCCCCTTACCACCCTGTTATATGCCATACCGCTCAATCTGTATGCGATCTTTTCGTTAATCCTTGCGGCTGGGGTGATACGGTTTGACTGGAATATGGGGGCAATGAAAGCGGCAGAGCAGAGAGCGGCGGGGGGACGCGTACTGTCACCGGGCAGGATACCGCTGATCGATCAATCCCTGTTTACCTTTGAGGAAAAAGCCAGCGTGAAGCCCCGTGCTATCAGTATGCTGTTGCCAGTATCCGTCATGCTGGTGGCGATGCCGCTGGGACTGTGGATCACCGGGCAGGGGGATTTCCTGAAAGGTTCAGGTTCTGCCAGTGTGTTGTCTGCAGCACTGGCTGCCGTCCTATTCGCCTGTCTGTTGGCATTACTTAACCGACAATTATCGCTCACCGAACTGACTAATGTGTTCATAAAAGGGGCTTCGGGCATGATGCCTTTGGCACTCATCCTGCTTTTGGCGCTGGCACTGGGGAATGCCACCCAGGCATTGCAGACGGGGCAGTACGTTGCGGGAAAAATGGGGCATGATTTTCCATTGACACTGTTACTGCCGCTGATGTTTCTGTTTTCTGCGATGATCGGGTTTTCGGTCGGCTCAAGCTGGGGCACGTTCGCAATTATGATGCCCATCGCTGTGCCGCTGGCCCAGGCTGTGTCGGCGCCCCTGGCGCCGTTTATAGCGGCAGTTTTATCGGGTGGCGTGTTTGGTGACCACGCCTCGCCGATCAGTGACACCACAATTGTTGCTTCAATGGCCGCAGCGACTGATCACATTGATCATGTACGTACCCAGTTACCCTATGCGCTGCTTGCTGGCGGTTTGTCTCTGCTGGGTTTTGGTGTTCTTGGGTTCATCGTGTGATATTTGTCCGGATTATCAGGTTTATACAGGATGAAACAGGCGACCAATACCAATAGTGACCGGAGTCATAACCATTTCCGACGATAGAAGTACATGAGCTGTAAAACAAATAACAGGACGAGCATGGAGCAGAAAATAAAGAAGGCGCGCTCATCCTGGGAACCGGGAATGCCGGCAAGATTAACGCCAAGCAGCCCCGTCAGAAACGTCAAAGGCAGGAAAATCGTTGTGACCAACGAGAGAAAGTAGACGCGTTGGTTCAATGCATCCGATTGCAGGATCATCAACTCTTCCTGGGTGACATTGGCGCGTTCACGGATGGCATCCAGATCATTGATGACATGGGTAAGTTTGTCCTTGATGTCGTGCAATTTCTGGCGGTCTGCCCGGCTGAGCAGCGGTGTTTCTATTGTTATCAGTTTGATCAAGGCATCGCGCTGCGGGGCAACATAACGCCGGATATAGACAGCTTGTCGACGGATCACCGCAATATCATTGCGCAGTGCCGGGTCATGCTCCGTCAGTACTCTTTCCTCAAGGTCTGTCACACGGTCATCCAACAGGTCTATCAGGGTGATTTTGTGATTGGCCAGGCGGTCACAGAGTGTGGTGATAAAACTCCCTGTGTTCTCGGGGCCGAATCCCTCTTGAATATGGTTCGCAAGACTGCTG
The DNA here is from genome assembly GCF_039540975.1 of Kistimonas scapharcae. NCBI lineage: Bacteria > Pseudomonadati > Pseudomonadota > Gammaproteobacteria > Oceanospirillales > Endozoicomonadaceae > Kistimonas > Kistimonas scapharcae. Next base: position 2,378 of record NZ_BAABFL010000479.1, on the reverse strand, counting down.
ATGGCGGCAGTCGTCTGGTTGGAAACGGTGACAATCCTGTGCGGGCTAAAGTAGCCGCGGACCGGCGTCATATCCTCTTCTTTCGGGCTTGCTTTCAGATTGATCGCATACAGGGACAGGAGCAGGCCTTCCCGGGTCTGGTGTGCGCCGGTATGAGCATGGCTGGTGAGCAATAATGATTTTGCACTATCGGGCAGGTTACTGTTATTGATCCAGTCTTGAGCTTCCCGGGTCGTATAGTTCAGATGCACCCAAAGCAGGCCATCGTCAGTATGCCAGTGATCGATTTGATCCGATGTCAGAGGTTGATCATTGGATGGTCGATCCAGAATAAAACCATAAAGAAAACAGTGTGACATGGCTTACCTTTCTTTTTCAGGCAATGACTGGCAATCCGGATGTTAGATGCCTGTAATCATCGGCAGGCTGTGGCTAAGAGTAGCCAACATTGCTGAAAGATCAGACAGGGATGCAGGTCAGGCGTAAAAAGACAATGACGGGCAGGTTGATTCGATTTTCATCAGACAAGCTGCAGATGTTGCAATCATCTGAGGTTGGCTACTTTTAGACTGTTCCGGCGACGACTGTCCAAGACTGTTGGACTATGTGCAACGGATCACAGGTATTCAGGGGAATTTCTTTATTGCTTGGTTGAGACAGACAGTATGCAACGGGCAGTGGTGATTGGCGGCAGTGTGGCGGGACTGATGGCGGCTAAAGCGGTAGCGCCGTTTTTTGATGAAGTGATCTTGCTGGAAAAGGACAGGCTCAACGACGACAACGGTCTCCATAAAGGGGTTGGGCATGGAGGGCATGCCCATGTCTTATTGCCGAGTGGCCTTGATCTGTTAAAACAGTTGCTTGATGCACCGACGCTTGATCTGAACGCTTATGGGATTGTTCCGGCAGATACAGCCAGTGAGTTGAAGTGGTTCCAGTTCGGTGTTTGGAAGACCCGGTTTCATTCCGGTATCGACATGGGGTGGTGCCATCGGTCTGTGTTTGAACGGCAGCTGCGCCAGGATGTGCTGTCTGTCGATACAATACGGATGCTCAGTCCGGCCAAAGTCACAGGCCTGTTAATGTTGGAACAAGCACACCACGTTGCTGGTGTCTGTTACAGGAGTCCAGGTGATGAAGAGAGTGATATAACCCATACCCTGACAGCCGAGCTGGTGATTGATGCCAGTGGGCGGGGGACCCACACCCCCCGATGGTTGCAGGACGCCGCTATTGGGCGTGTTAAAGAGGATGAAGTCAGTGTCCGGATTGCCTACACCACTCGACGTTTCAATTTACCTGCTCATGTGGCAGCGGCACTCGATTGGAAGGTTTTGTCCATTTATGCAGAACCTCCTTATGACCGGCGGGGCGGGCTGATCTATCCCATTGGAGGAAATGAATGGATGGCTACTCTGATAGGGGGCAATGGGGAAGTGGCTCCCATGGCGATGGACGGTTATCTTGACTTTGCCCAATCGTTACCGCAACCGGATATTTATAAGGTGCTGAAGCAGGCCATACCGGTAGGCGAGCCCTGCAGTTACCAGTGCCCGGGTAGTCTATGGCGGCGTTATGACCGCATGAAACAATGGCCCGGCCATTTTGTGGTAATTGGTGATGCCGTATGCAGTTTTAATCCGATTTACGGTCAGGGTATCACCGCAGTATTGAAAGATGTACAGGTCCTTACAGCGGTGTTGGCACAGCACATTAATGACCTGTCAGCGGTCAGTATGCTGAAGTTGCAAAAAGTGATCGCCAAGGGAAAAGCTGTGCCCTGGCATCTGGCTGCCTGCCCTGATTTCATCTATCCGGAAACCCGGGGTAAACGCCCACCATGTCTTGGCATGACCAATGGTTACATCAAGGCTCTCATGAAACTGGCGGGCAGGGACAGGGTAGCGCATCAGCGGTTTATTGAAGTCTTTACCTATTTGAAAAGTCCGCTTGTGCTGCTGACACCGGGAATTTTGGTGAAGGTGCTTGGGCAAAAATTATGGGGCTAACGTGAACGACGGCTGATGAGCAGTCAATGGCTGCCTGGCATCTGCAATTTGATGCTGCAGATGTCAGGAACATGTGATGAATCAAATCCGTTGATTACGTATATATAACAGCCGCCGATCATGGTTATGCTACGCATTTTGGATTATGGTTGTCATTGACGTTGTATGCCCCCACTGTAGAAGCATTGATGGTGTTGTGAAAAACGGTAAAGCCGACTCCGGACTACAACGCTATCTCTGCCGACACTGCAAACGCAGCTTTCAGCTCGATTTCATCCATAACGCTAAAAAACCTTAACTCCCGCTTAACGATCTGAAGAAGTAAGGCTAAATTGAATGAAGAGAGCGTCCCCTGTGCTCTTCAGGCAA